>NZ_MJGC01000037.1 GCF_001746915.1 Desertifilum tharense IPPAS B-1220 | reverse complement strand
CCCAACTCCTAATTCCCAACTCCCCTCTTCCCCAACCCCCAACTCCTAATTCCCAATTCCCTTCTCCCCCAACTATGCGTCCTCCAGATGATGAATTTTCCGGATCGGTTCTCGGCTGTTTTGGGTGGGTTGTTTCCTACTTAGTGGCGGCGTTTGCTTTATTTGTGGCTGTTTTAATCGCCTGTAGCTATTTGGGGACATCCTTCTCAACGGTCATTTTGGCTTGGCTAGGCTTGATGTTGTTTGTGTCGCTGTTATTCTTACTGAAGCTAACCGAAGGGAGAGGTTAGTTTACAGGCTTTTGCAGGCGACGGACGGCTGAGAGATATTGTCCCAAAAAGGGTAAACCTGCGATCGCGGGAATTAGATAGCGCGAAGTACACAATAGCCCTAGCGCGGCGGCGGTGGGTGCATCAAAATAGGGTTGATAAAACAGAATTAAGGCGGCATCGCGGGTGCCGACGCCAGCGAAGGTTAGCGGTAACAATCCGGCTAAAATTGCGAGGGGAGATAGGGCTAAATTGGCTAGAAAGGGCGTCCACGCGTTCAAGGCGAGGATGAAAAACCAGATTTGCAACAGGTGTCCTAACCAGATGAGAATGGAGGTGAGGGCGATAATTTGCAGTTGGCGTTTATCTTGCCAGAAATAGCGGTGCATTTCTCCCCAGGAGATTTGCAGGCTATCGAGTTTTTTGCGAAACTTGCGCGGCGCGATCGCTTTTGCTAATAAAAAGAAAAATCGGGCAAATCTCCGCGAGGCTAATAGCAGCGAGAAGAATACCGAAGCACTCACCACGCAGACGGTCATCACCCAGAATAAGGTATCCTTCTGGGGATATAAGAGTAAGCCAAACACGCACCACAATAGCAGCGAGAGGAAATCGCAGGACTTTTCAAACACGACTAGCGACAGGGAAAGCGAACCTTCTAAATGACCTCGTTCCTTCATGAAGTAGGCTTTGGCGATGTCTCCCATTTTGGAAGGGAGAATCATATTCAGGGTACTGGAGGCTAAAATCAGGCGGTTAGCTTCCCCAATTCCCAAGGCGGTATTGGGTGGCATCAGTCGATCGAGTCGCCAAGAGGTTGCGAAAATTAAAGGGATAACCATCCCCAGGCTAATCGCCATCCAAGTGCGATCGCAGTTTTGAAAGACTTGTATTAGTCCTGAAAAATCTATTTTCCAGTAAATCGCCGCTAGAATAACCAGGCTGACGGCTAGTGAGATAATCCGCTTCATGCGCTTAGATGGCGTTCGAGTTTGAGGGTAGAGTGGGGGGGAAGGTGCCGGATGCGATCGCTTAAATCTAACCACGGTTGCAATTGTCCCCGTTGAAACGTCCGACTCATGACCACATAGATCGAAGTTTGATCGCCCCCTATCCCTGCTGATTCTACATTGTCCCAAGATTGCGCTTGCAACTCATCGGTGACGCGCCACTGTCCGTTTTCCCATTGCACTTGTCGCAGAAACTTAAACGGGGCGGTTTGTTTGCCCGTAATCAGCATCTTTTGTAACAATTTACGAATTAAATTGGGAAAAAATCGCCCTAACGTTAGCATCACAATCCTCAAAACTAACAAGTTCTGGGGATTCATCTGTTTCTGCTTCGCCCATCCCAAGTTTCCCTGAATTAAAATCCGATCGGGTTCAATCTCAATGGCATAATTATCCACTAAATGCCCAACTGCATTTTTAAGCTTGCCGCGATCGCGAACCTGTAAGGAAAATTGAGTATCGGAAAGGATGAGTTTGTTATCGCAAAATAGCTTAAAAACGCCTCCTTTGTTCAAGGCGATATATAATTCGGTATTCTCGCGACGGTCGATTAAAAGTTTGGCATTCTCTAGCCACATTCTTTCAGGTTTGCGCGGCGATAAGGCGGGGCGTTCTGGGACAAAATCTCGCCATGCTAAAAGATAATTCCAGGTATGATGTCCAATAATATGATCGTCTGCATAACAGGGATTTAAACCTTGGGCGATTCCTTGTAAAAAGCGGTCGTTAATTTGTAAGGCTTCCGGGAACCAGCGCCCGACTAATTCAAAGCCATGCGGAAAAAAGTTATAGGTATTGCGACTAGCATATTCTCCCCCATAGGAACCATCGGGATGAATAAAGTATTGGGCGAGTTCAACAGCTTTAATCAGGGCATCTTTGAGCCGAGGATCGCTGTTTCTCTGATAAAGTCTGGCTAAACAAGAAATTGTTAAGGTATGGTATCCTGGATCGCAGCCTTCATATTCTTGGAACCAGCCTTCAGGATTTTGCCATGCTAATACGCGCTCAATTCGCAACATTTTAGCGCGATCCCATTGGGAGGTATTCAGCAATTCTGAAAGGAGATCGAGGCAAAGGGCAATTAAGGCTTGATGGTTGGTCAGTTGTCCGCTTTCGTGATGGGATGACAGCCAGTTTGCCCGCTTTTCAAAGAATTTGAGCAGGGTTTGATTTTTTAAGTCTAGTAACTGATAGCTATCAATACAAGCTAAAAGGGAAAAAGCGGCTGCACCGCTGGCTCGTTCAAAGGGAAAATAATCGTCGCAAGAGCCATCTTTATGAGCGCTTTTTGCGGCGTATAAAATTCCAGCTTCTACCCAATCTCGGATTGCGGGTTGTTGGTAATAAGGATTATGAGGAAGGTTGGTATTATAAGCTAAGGCTAGGGGTAAAACAAACTCTTGAGACATTCCGCTGGGAAAGTCGATAATTTTATAATGCCAAAAGTTACGGTCAAAACAGCCATAGGTAGGACTATGGGGATTGCGGTCTAAAAGGGTTAGTATTTTAGGGATTTGAGTCAGCGCTTCTTGAGCAAATAAATCTTTCGTCATAGGGAAACCCAACGGCGGGAATTGAATCTTTAATAGAAGTAGCCTTAAAGAAGCCAGGAGCGATCGCTCCTCAAGTTACCATGAAACTCAGCATTGTTAACGATACCCTAAAAATCCATTGGGAATGGTACGAGCAACTCTGGGGGTTTAACTTGCAAAATCCCTTTATCATCCCTTTTGAGCATATTACGGATGTCCAGATCGATGAACCTGAAAGCACCTGGAAAGAACTGCGGGCCCCAGGAACGTTTCTCCCCGGTGTCATTAAAGCCGGAACTTATTATACGCCAAGGGGTCGTGAGTTCTGGTACGTGACTCAGGACAAGAATTATTTAACCTTGGTGCTTTATGAAGAAGCCTACAAACGGATTATTCTGACCCTTGAAGACAACGAATTCTGGCAGCATCAAATACGCCAGCATTTAACGATCTCTTAAAAGGACTCTGCATTTCAGACAGCGAATCCACTCAGATCGCCCTATCGTATCAATTTTGCCTTTAAAATACGGAAGTAGCCCCTCCACAATCATTTTAGGAAACGACTGTGATTCAGGACTACAAAGGCTGGGTCATTCAACTTATCCAGCAGAATAACACTTGGCAAGTTTGCATCACTTCACCCGATGGGGTGAGTTCCAAAATCGGAAGTTTGGTGGGCTTTCATGCCCATCCAGAAGCCGCGATTTTAGAGGCGCAATCTTGTATCGATCGTCACCAAACTGAAATTTTATTGCGAGATATCCTGGAGGATTGGTGCGATCGCGCTCTCATCTCTTGGCCAGAGTGGGAGCATCTCAGCACCTCCCTCACCCGTTGGGTTATCCAACATTAAGCGAGCATTTCCTTGGCCCGTTGAATATTGTCGCGTACGGCGTTGGCTGAAACCTGCAACGCCTCTAACTCAGCATCAGTCAGGTTTAACTTCAGAACCTGACGCACGCCGCCACAATGAATCCAACAGGGAACGCCAATAAACACATCCTGAAGCTGATATTCGCCCTGTACGTAAGCTGCTACAGGCATTAAGCGCGATTGATTGAGTAAAATCGCTTCTACCATCGAACAAACCGAGGAAGCGGGTGCAAAAAAAGCCCCCCCAGTTTGCATCAATTCCACAATTTCCGCCCCTCCATTGCGCGTTCTTGCCACCAAACGCTCAATCGTCGCTGCATCCAAAAGTTCTGTAATCGGAATTCCCCGCACCGTCGAAAACCGAGGAATAGGTACCATTAAATCCCCATGACTGCCCAAAACCGTGGCGCTGATATCCGCAATTGAGCATCCCAACTCCATTGCAATAAACGTCTCAAACCGCGAGGAATCCAAAATTCCAGCCATTCCTAGCACGCGCTGGGGAGGAATTCCCGTCGCTTCCCAAGCGAGATACGTCATCACATCTAGGGGATTGGTCACAATAATCAAGATGGCGTTAGGAGAATGCGCGATCGCATTTTTGGCCGCCTCTACCACAATTCGAGCATTTATCTTTAACAAATCGTCGCGGCTCATTCCCGGCGTGCGGGGTTTTCCGGCAGTAATTACCACAATCGAGGCATCCGCCGTATCCGCATAATCGTTGGTACCAATAATTTGGCGATCGTGGCGTTCTACTCCCCTAGCCTCCATTAAATCAAGCGCGACCCCTTGCGGCCAACCTTGAATGACATCCAGTAACACCACATCGGCTAAATTCTTTTCAGCAATGCGCTGTGCCAAAGTGCTGCCAACTCGACCTGCACCCACGACTGCTACGCGAGTGGGGGTACACATAATTGAGGAGAGGGGAGTAGAAGCCATGATTTAGATGCTATTTAAACTCTTCTAGTTGATCGAGACGCAACCAAATATTGGGTGTCGGAACTTGACCAAACTTTACCAAAGCATACTCTCCCCGCAAGTCTACCACCTCACCCTTCGTTTCAAACAGGTAGGGGGAAAAGCGCGAATCGCTTGCCTTTGCCTCTAAACTATTTTCTAACTTTTCGCGAACTGCGCGAACGAACGATCCTTTTTTAATCTTGCTCTCGGCCATAAGATTCCGTGCTAGCGTGCAACGAGATACCTTTTGAATTTTAAAGGACATTGCCACAGTTAGGGCTGTGGCGTTCTTTTCCCCCACCTCCCCGCCTCCCCATCCCCCCATCTCCCCACTCTGTTCTCACCACTGCACGGTCAATTCGATTAAGCTAGTCTAGTTATGACTTGAGTGTGAAAAAAAGGAAAGTGTTCATGACGGCAACTTCTGTCCAGTTACAACATGAGATCAAGGATATTTCTCTAGCTCCTCTAGGGAGAAAGCGCATTGAATGGGCTGGACGGGAAATGCCTGTGCTGCGGCAAATTCGCGATCGCTTTGCTCAAGAAAGACCTTTTGAAGGCATTCGTTTGGTTGCCTGCTGCCACGTTACCACCGAAACGGCCCATTTAGCGATCGCCCTCAAAGCCGGTGGTGCAGATGCGCTGCTAATTGCCAGTAACCCCCTTTCCACGCAAGATGATGTTGCTGCCAGCTTAGTTGCAGATCATGGCATTCCCGTTTTTGCCATCAAAGGCGAAGATAATGAAACCTACCACCGCCACGTAGAAATTGCCCTCGACCACAAACCCAACATCATCATTGATGATGGTAGCGATGTGGTCGCAACCTTAATTGCCAACCGCCAAAACCAACTGGCTGATTTAATCGGAACCACCGAAGAAACCACCACCGGGATCGTCCGCCTCAAAGCGATGTTCAAAGATGGGGTACTCACCTTCCCCGCCATGAATGTCAACGACGCCGACACCAAACACTTCTTCGATAACCGCTACGGTACCGGACAATCCACCCTCGACGGCATCATCCGCGCCACCAATATCCTGCTAGCCGGGAAAACCGTTGTGGTTGCGGGTTACGGCTGGTGCGGCAAAGGAACCGCTTTGCGCGCTCGCGGTATGGGTGCTAATGTGATTGTCACCGAAATTGACCCGATCCGCGCCATTGAAGCGGTTATGGATGGTTTCCGCGTGATGCCAATGGCAGAAGCCGCACCCCAAGGGGATCTGTTTATCACCGTTACCGGAAACAAGCATGTCATCCGTTCCGAACACTTTGATGTGATGAAAGACGGCGCAATGGTTTGCAACTCCGGTCACTTTGATATTGAAATTGACCTCAAATCCTTGGGTGCCAAAGCCACTGAAATTCGCGATGCGCGTAACTTTACCCAAGAATATCGCCTGCAAAGCGGTAAATCGATTGTGGTGTTAGGCGAAGGTCGTTTAATTAACCTCGCTGCGGCTGAAGGCCACCCCAGCGCCGTGATGGATATGAGCTTTGCTAACCAAGCGCTGGCTTGCGAATACTTGGTGAAAAATCAAGGTAAGCTAGAACCCGGCCTGCATTCTATCCCCACTGAAGTAGACAAAGAAATTGCTCGGTTAAAACTCACCGCAATGGGAATTGCAGTCGATACCCTCACCAACGAGCAAGTTGAGTATATCAATAGCTGGAAGTCAGGAACCTAACGCGGGGTTGGGAGATGGGCGTCAGTTTAACACCCCAACTCCTGATTCACTGTGCAACTTTCTGAACTGTTGCTAAGAGTCAGAACATCTCTTGAAATCCCCTATTTCAGGGGATTTTGAGTATTATCATCCCTCTATTTTCAGATTCTCTTCCTCACCTCTTCAACCCTCAATTCCTACAATGGCTCGACTTTCTGTAGAACTGCAACGCTACTTTTTTGAAGAAGAA
The DNA here is from genome assembly GCF_001746915.1 of Desertifilum tharense IPPAS B-1220. Classification (NCBI taxonomy): domain Bacteria; kingdom Bacillati; phylum Cyanobacteriota; class Cyanophyceae; order Desertifilales; family Desertifilaceae; genus Desertifilum; species Desertifilum tharense. The sequence continues at coordinate 118,532 of NZ_MJGC01000037.1, read as the reverse complement.
CGCGCCTCTACTGTCACCCTATCGGAAATCCTATCGCTAGCGGGAGAGCGAATTTTTGGGTTTTTATTTGTTTTATTATCTCTGCCCTCAGCATTGCCCGTTCCTGCACCGGGTTATTCAGTGCCGTTTGGGATTGTGATTTTTTTATTAGCGGTGCAATTAATTGCGGGTGCTAAACAGCCTGCTTTACCAGAACGCATCAGCCACCGACCCATCGCGCTAAAGCAAATTCAAGGGATTATGAAAGCCGGGATTCCTTGGTTGCGTCGGATTGAAACGATTGCGCGTCCAAGACTCATGGGGGTTTGTACCAGTTTACCGGGTCGGGTTGTGGTGGGAAGCGCGATCGCTCTCATGGCGATTTCAATGATGATTCCAATTCCCGGTACCAATACCTTACCTGCGATCGGCATCTTTGTCACCGGATTTGGCTTAATGGAAGATGATGGCTTCATTAGCCTGGGTGGATTAATTCTGTGTGTAATGGGGGCAATTCTCAGCACCTCCATTATTGTTGCCCTCTATATCGGTGGCAGCAATATTCTCGATTTGCTCAAAGATTGGCTTTCTACCCTTTAACCTTGAAATACGCGATCTAGCCCTTTATGGCGCAGTGGATTACCACCATTATGAATTCCCTCGGCTATGGGGGAATCGCATTGTTGATGTTTCTGGAAAACCTATTTCCCCCCATTCCCTCAGAGCTAATTATGCCTCTAGCCGGGTTTACTGTCGCTCAGGGTCAGATGAATTTTACCTTGGCGGTTCTCGCAGGTTTAGCCGGAACCTTATTAGGAGCGTTGCCTTGGTACTATGTGGGTTATGCCTTTGGGGAAGAACGGATTAAGCAGTTTGCAGATCGTTATGGACGCTGGTTAACCCTCAGCAGCCAAGATATAGAGAAGGCGAACCGCTGGTTCGATCGCAATGGCAAGAAAGCGGTATTAACAGGTCGTCTCGTTCCTGGGGTGCGGACTTTAATTTCGCTCCCGGCAGGTTTAAATCGGATGCCGTTTATCCCATTTCTCTTCTACACCAGTCTGGGTAGTGTCGTTTGGATTGGTTTGCTCACCTTTGCTGGCTATGCTTTGGGGAATAATTACGCCCTAGTTGAGCGATACATTGGGCCGCTTTCCAAAATTATTCTGCTGGCGTTGGTGATTTTCGTTGTCTTTTGGATTGTGAAACGCCAACGACGAGATTGACATTCCTAAACATAAAAACCTAATATAGCGATCCTAAATCAAATCTGAACCTTCTCTAACTCCCCTCGCCCACTGGGAGAGGGGTTGGGGGTGAGGGGCATTTCACAACTCACCTAGGCTTGCTATAGTCATTGCGGCTATCCTTAGAAAACTAACTCAGCTTTCATTTACAGAAAACGCATAATTACCATCCGGAAATCTGATAACTGGAACCCAGAAAGGTACTCCATGCCACCCACCTTGAGGACTCACTTCACCTTTTAATCGAGTCATTAATAACGCAGGATAATTGCGGTCAACTCCATAAGGTATTTTTCCTGCATCACCAGTTAAAACGCTGCCAAGCTGAGTATAGTTTCTACTCGCGCTTTTCTTCAGGTCTGAATTTAAATTAACAATTACTACGCTACCTGTGTTTTGGTATCTCGTCTGATCTCGCAGGGCAGCAATAGCTTGCCTGATCAAATCATCATTCCAAGCACCACTTGTTCCTGGTGTCCCGTACTGAAAATTAAGAATTTCCAAAATCTTATCAATCGTTACTGTATATGATTGTCTTAAATTCGGGTAGTTAGCTGTAGACAGCAAATTATCAAGTTCTTGAGTTTGATTGCCCAAAATCTTAGGATCAGATATCGGTAGCGATGGGAAATACTGTTTTCCTCCTTGATAAGTTACTAAAGTAACTGTATTCTCATTTAACACATTACGGCGAGTTGGTTTCATTCCCTTTTGCATTAAAGGAATTGTCTGAATAGGTAAATAAGTTGCTTGGCACTGTTCCCTAACTAAATTATCGCTTATATGAATATCAACGAACCTTTGAGCTAAATGACTTGGTAAGTAAATACGAGTAGCTGGTAATTCATTTTGACGGTATCCATACATTCTGGCATGTTGTAGAACTGTATCCATCTGTGGTTGTTGAGCATCTCTACCATAGTAAGTAACTAAAAGATTCTTAACAGTAACACCACGACCTATTTTTGTACCACCTATATAAAGAGTATGTTTTCGTGTTGGTTGATCTTTAATTCCTTCGCCACTATCAGAATTAATTTCTATAACTTCTGTAGAGGTAATTCTTCTGGAAATTTCTACCAGAACCTCGCTAAAAGATGGAACATTTATAAAAGTTTGTTGCAAATCATTGTAAGCATTTTGCAATTGTGTTCTGAGAGCAGAAGACAAACCCATGATAGGGTCATGAGGATGTTGTTTAAGCTGAGTTGTTAATTCACTCTTAAACTGATCGACTAATTCGGCTGCTAAATGATGATCTCCTTGCCTAAAGCTAGTGTGAAGCAAATATGTATATTTTTTTGAATTACCCTGTATTCTTAAAATTGCTGCTCCTAAAAAGAAGACCAACATTGACTGTATGACAGTATCAGGAATACGATTACTATTCCTAAGCTTATTAAGGTCAATCAGAGGAACTATGCGAATATGACGGGAATTATTAAAGTTATTGTTGTTGTCAAAAAAGTAGTTACCACCAGCATAACCTGTACCTGGCTCTGTAACAACAACAAAATCAGGCCTGAATGCACTTTGACTATCTTGTAGTAGTAATGCTTGGGGAGTAGCAGTAGTTTGTAAATATGTGTGAGAGTTCAAATTATTTCTTAAATCAACAATCCCTTGATTGACTGCACTTGTAGGTCTATTTAGGTCATTAATATTAGTATCTAAGCTAGCTTGATCTGCCTCATCATCAATAATAATTACTGGCTCATTTTGCCAATTTGACTGCTGAACAATATTTAAAACATCTTGTAGCCTACGTGGATTTTTAGAACAAACTAAAGCTAGTGGTAAACCAGGTGTAGCCGCCAGATTATTCCTTATCTCTGTTTTGCCAAAAACTTGAAAACTATCTAATGCGCCTTTTATTCTTTTAAGGGTCTGATCATAGATATCATTAAGATCAGATGTCATTACTACAAAATTATTAAACCCGTTATCTGCGGCCAAAGCCATCGTTGTTAGAATAACGGCTGTTTTTCCACTTTGAACATGGCCGTAAATCAATCCTTTTACAGAGCCATTTTCTCCTCTGTCTAGACATCTTTCTAAAACTTCTGAGGCTATCTGAAGAATCTGATCAAAGTCATTGTAAGAAATATTTTCCTCATCGTGTAAATCCTCTCTAAGATTGGTAATGTTATCCCCATCTAAACAGTTGATCTCTGCCATGATTAACACCTCATCTAAGTTTAAAAATCTAAGATCAAAGCTTAAGAATGTACCTGGCTATCGCTAATGTCAAAAGAAAACTAACAGTATTAGCTAACTGCTGTTGTTTGTGCATTAATCCTCCACTTTGAGGATTTTCGATACCCCCACAAAAAGTAAACCAATCGGGAAGAGACTGCAAACGACTAGCTTCTCGTAATGATAATCCTCTATGTTGCTCTGGATGAATTATCATACTTTTGCGGTAATTGCCAATTGTAATTGAAGGTTCATCCCATTTTAAACGTCTGTAAATATTACTATGAGTTTTTTCTATATTAGAATAGTTGGTCATCATGTGTCTGATGTTCTGCCAATTTCCGCCAGCGGGAATATTTTGGTATCTTTCAATTACGTAATCAGCTTGTTTTGAAACAACATGACCTTCAATAATCTTTGGACTTGCCATTTCGCGCATAACTTTTAAAAACCAATTTGACCTTAACTGTTCTCCTGTAGGTTCAGAATAATCTTGAATAACTTTATTTTCACCATTATCAACCATAGGTAAATCAGCGATCGCTTCCCTTACTGTTACATAATTATAATTACTCCCTGCTCCATGAGTAGGATGTGGAAACGCTCCCCATTCACCAAAATGATCGGCTGTATAACCAAGGCTATTATGCAATGCTAACAAAAAAAATCTATTGCGGTGCTGCGGAACTCCATACCAAGCAGCATCTAATACTGCTGGAAAAAGCACGTAGCCAGCATTTGTAAACTTTCGGGCGATATAATCTACTACTGTAGCTTTCCGAAGATTATTATTTTTGTCTGAACGAGGTGTCCATAAAATTCCCTGTACATTTTCTAAAAGAATTACTTTTGGTGCTATTTCCAAAGCACACTGAATAAAATATTCAACCAGTTGATTGTAACGATTCTTGGAATTCCAATTACTTCGATTAGATGGAGAAAATCCTTGACAGGGCGTTCCGCCAATAACAATATCGACACCACCTGCTTCCTCAACTGCTTGATACACAGTTTGACGATCGCAATTCTTTGTTAAATCTACAGGTATGAAGTCAGATGGAATACATCTATCAAGCCTGTTATTAGCATGATCGTAAAAATATTTATAATTTGTTTCAAGGCTTTTTAAATAAACAGGGTGAATTTCAGCAGAATGAATAATTCTAAATCCACTTGTTCGATTGCCAGCCATTAAAAACCCCACGCCCATCCCTCCTGCGCCAGCAAAAAGCTCTACGACGCGCAAATCATTTCTGCTCTGTGTAAGCGCACCATGTAAAGAAGGAGATTCAAAGTTAAGATTCAGAGAGTTGTTCAGTTCCCGATCTTGCTCTTTTGATAATTTAATATTAGCCCTGTAACGAACTCTCGAACCAGGATTGCAAGCTGGTTTTTGCATGAAAAATCTTCTATTTGTAGTAAACTACTAACATCATAAAGGGTTTTATCTGCTACTTGGAGAGTGGTTGAGCAAACAGCGGCGACTCTCTAGGCTTGATGAAAATCCTAAGTTTTTGCTGGCAAACCTCGAATTTAACTGGATAGGCATTGAATATTCTATCACCGTCAGTGCCAGAAACTCTGCTTCAGAATAATACACGCTTTGTCCCTTCTCATTAGGTCACTAGGTTTGACATTTGTTACGACGATCCTCATCTTGCGCTAATACTGTAATTAACAGCAGGTGTATTTGGTGAATGATGCTATATGATTGGCTAAGACTTAAGCAGTGACCAGAAAGCCTTCTGAGAATAATCGAGTGGTCACTACTTTGGCAATATTCGGGATTGGAAAATTAAGTCACACCGCAGATATTATTGCCGATTGATTCAATAGTATTACTAACTCCCTAAACTGGACTTTGCTGCAATTCGCGTACCAGTTGGTAGAACGGTTCCCAGTTATCTTCGGTGGTGATGGCTTCCCAGACGGATTCAATCACTGGACGTAGCAAAACCGTTTTAGGATTATGCTGGCGCAGGCGCGTTGCAACTTGAGACAATTCCTCTGGAGAATAGGATTGTAACTGGCGATAGTAGAGATTTCGCCAGTTTTCCCAGGTGGCGCTTGGCCCAGCATTCGCCCAATTGGGAATTTGGGTAGCGTCTTCGCGCCAACTCGCATCAAAGACTTCGCTGAGGCGGATAAAAAACTCATGATATCCCAGTTGGGTATCCTTCAACAGATAAATCGTCTGTTCGAGTAAAGCTTCGGCGACGGCGGGAGGAACGCCTTCTAAACCTAGCTTCCGCATCATTAACTGCTGATAGGTTTGGAAGTAATGGCTGTCATATTGCGCTAAACCCGTTTCTAACTCCTGCTGGGGAACGACCAATTTTAGGGGAATTTGCAGCATTTCTAGGTTGAGGCGACAAATTTCCGGCTGGTTTCCGTAGCTGTAGCGTCCGTAATAGTCAAAATACGCGGCGGTGAACTGGGGGTTGTAGTTGGGGATAAAGGCGTAAGGGCCATAATCAAAGCTTTCCCCGGTAATCGACATATTATCGGTATTAAGGACGGCGTGGCAGAATCCTGCTGTCATCCACTGGGCGGCAAGTTCGGCGACTCTTAATACTAATTCTGCATAAAACTGGGCGTAGAGTTCGGTGCAGTCTGAACCTTTTTTGGATTGTGCGGCTAGCGGTGAGGCTAGGGTGGGGTAGTAAACTGCGATCGCGTGGTCTAAGAGTTTTTTGATTAAATCGGAACGCTGGAAGTAATAGAGGCGTTCAAAGGTACCAAAGCGGATGTGAGAACGGCTAAACCGAACCATGACGCAGGAACGGGTGGGGGAAGGTTCGTCGCCGCGCCAAAGTTGTTCGCCGGTTTCGACGACGCTTAGACAGCGGGAGGTTGTTACCCCAAGTTGATGTAAGGCTTCTGCGGCTAAAACTTCGCGAACGCCACCTTTGAGGGTCAGTCTACCATCGGCGGTGCGAGAATAGGGGGTTCTACCCGATCCTTTGGTGCCAAAGTCATAGAGTTCGCCGTCTACTCCTCGAACTTGTCCGAACAGAAAGCCGCGTCCATCTCCTAAATGAGGGTTATATTCACCAAATTGATAACCGTGGTAGCGTAAGGCAAGGAAGGAACGGGGGACTTCAAATTTCCCAAAGGTTTGAATGAAGTGTTCGTCGGTGACGCTTTTGGGATCGAGACTGATTTTGGATAAGAGTGGGTCGTTACGCCAGCGGAGGATATGCTGGGGAAATTCTGCGGGTGCAACTAGATCGTAGTAATCTTCGCCTAATTCTTCAAGGGCGGGTTCGTAATTCAGGTCGATGAAGGGGTTGGGAGTCATCAAGGGGAGGTTTGGAGGGATGGGTTCTCCTTAATTTTAATCAATAGGGGCGATCGCCATCGCGAGCTAACCGGAAGTGAGTTCCGAGTTCCGAGTTCCGAGTGGAGAAGAAGTTGTTATAGCTGTACTTAGTAAGGTTAGGACAGAGTGAACTGCTTAAAGGATGAGACTCACTCGGTTTTAACTCAGCACTCAGCACTTTACACTCAGCACTAAGAGAAGCACTCAGCACTTCGCTATACCACGAAAAAAGGTGGGGAGTTCCCACCTGATCCATCACTAACCTACCTGAGAAACAAAGTTTGACTCGCCAGGTAAAACCTGGTAACAAGTCAAATTCTTTGTATAGCAATCTAAACGGCTAGTGTGTCTTTGTGATGTCGCAGGTGTGATAATTTTATGAATCTTCGGTTTTACCGATGCGACGCAGGTTGAGAATATCGCTCATTTTGCGAATTTGAGCAAAGACTTGTTCGAGTTGACGGCGATCGCGGATATCGATCCCTAGATCGATAATCGCAGGTTTCCCCGGACAAGTCTTGACTTGCACGTTTCGCACATTAATGCTGTTATCGCTCAAGCGCAATAGAATATCTTTGAGGACGCCAACCCGGTCAATGGCTTCAATCTGCACTTGGACGGTATAGGTTTGGGGACGGCTTTCTTCACTGGTGGCTGAGTTCCAGCTAACCGGGACAAGGCGATCGCCCTCAACATTATCTACATTAACGCAGCCTTGACGGTGAATGGAAATGCCCCGGCTTCCCCGCGTCACAACTCCAATAATGGGTTCTCCTGGAATGGGCGTACAACATCCGGCAATATGATACAGTAACCCTTCAACCCCCACAATTGGCGATTTGCTTTGAGGAGTTGGAGAGGGGGCCGGTGAGGGAAGCAGAGTTGAGATAATCGTACAGGCATCCTGTGCATTTGAAGCTGGAGTAATGGGTTGTTTGGCTTTAATGGCTTCGCGCAAGCGGTTAACTACGAGATTTAGCGTGACTTCGCCATATCCCAACGCCGCCAGCAAGTCTTCAACCCCATGATAGTTGCAGCGTTCGGCGGTGGCTTGCATGGGTTCGGACTTCAGTAAAGCCTCAAAGCCATTTTTCCCTAACTCCTTCTCTAGCAATTCTCGACCCCGCATCACGTTTTCTTCTCGGTGCGATCGCTTGTACCATTGGCGAATCCGGTTTCTTGCCCCGGTCGTCACCGCAAAGTTCAGCCAGTCTAAGCTAGGGTGAGAATTCTTTTGGGTGATAATCTCAACAATATCGCCATTTTTCAACAGCGTATCGAGCGGGATCATCTTACCATTCACCTTTGCACCCGCACAGTGATTCCCCACTTCTGTATGGATGCGGTAGGCAAAATCCACAGGTGTTGCACCGCGATTCAGCGATAGCACGTCGCCTTGCGGTGTAAACACGTATACATCGTCTTCAAATAAGTTATCTTTTATACTCTCTAAATATTCTTGAGCGTCTTTTAAGTCGCTTTGCCACTCTAAAAGTTGTCTTAACCAAGTAAACTTTTCATCCGAATTGGTCAGCGAGGCATTACTCGATCCCGTTTCCTTATACTTCCAATGCGCCGCGATCCCATATTCGGCAACATGGTGCATTTCCCAAGTCCGAATCTGAAATTCAATCGGACGACCCGTATGGCCAATCACGCCCGTATGCAAAGATTGATAGCGATTGGGCTTCGGTAAACCAATGTAATCTTTGAAACGTCCGGGAATAGGGCGAAACGCATCGTGAACGACGGCTAAAGCGCGGTAACACTCGTCATTACATTGCACAATAATCCGCACCGCCGCAATATCAAAGATTTCGTGAAATTCTTTCTGCTGGCGCTGCATTTTCTGATAAATGCCATAGAGATGCTTAGGGCGACCTTTAATTTCAAATTCGCGCACGCCAATTTGTTCGAGGCGCTGTCCCAACATTTCAATCACCCCAGACAGGCGCGCCTCTCGGTTCACCCGTTTTTCGGCGATTAGTTCTTGAATTTGGCGATATTGTTCGGGTTCAAGATATTTAAAGGCTAAATCTTCTAATTCCCACTTAAACCGACCAATTCCCAAGCGGTTCGCCAAAGGGGCAAAAATTTCGCGCGTCTCTAGAGCGATCGCTCTTTGCTTCTCCGGACTCATATATTCTAGCGTCCGCATATTGTGGAGGCGATCGGCCAGCTTCACCACAATCACGCGAATATCCTTCGCCATCGCCAAAAACATCCGGCGAAAATTTTCCGCTTGGCGTTCGGTTTTGCTGGAAAAGGTGAATTTCGATAACTTCGTTACCCCTTCCACCAAATGGCGAACCTCAGTCCCAAAGCGCTGTTCAATCTCCTCTGGCGTGACATCAGTATCTTCTACCACATCATGGAGAAACCCGGCGGCGATCATTGGCGCGCTTCCGCCTAACTCGCGCAGCAGTCCCGCAACCGCCACTGGATGGGAAATATAGGGTTCTCCCGATTTACGATATTGACCGCGATGCAACTGGTAGGCGAATTCAAAGGCTTGGCGGATCAAATCGCCATCGCGCGGCGCTTCCCTGGGTGAATCGCGTTCTTGGCGTTCAACTTCGGTTTTCTCCACAATGGAGGAGGTGGCTAGACAGTCCTGAAGCCAGTCAGGAACGGTACATTCATAAGTTGCTGTTAGAACCATTGTGATTTTGCGATAGATAGGGGAATAAAGATGAATAGTTATAGGGCTTGCTCAATTTCCGCAAGCCTCTAGATTAAGCGCCAGTTTAAAAAAGCTAGTCCTTAATGGCACATACTTGACTGTATAGACCCCCCAAGGAGATGTCTATACTCGCTTCGGGCGTTTGTATGCTGAATCCATTAATCCTCTACTTGTATGATACAAATAAACTTCTAAGCATTAAAAGAGAATTGAGAAATTATACGCGATTGTGTTGCCTTTTACTCACCGTCAAAACCTGCAACAATTCCAGCAAGCCTTAACGGACTTGCAGCACCAGACTGCTTCAAGCGAACTCAATCCCGCACAGCTACGAGAAAGCGTGCAAACCCTACAAGCTTTATTTCAACGACAGATTTCTCCTCTTCTAGCTGAGGAGGGAGAAGCCGCGATCGCGCCTCGCGTTTCCTCGATATTAACTGAAATTCACAAGCAACTACAGTTACTCGCAATGGATGTCACCTTTTTGCAAGTCTCTCGCCAGTCTGCAACCGGACAGCAACGCCTCACTCAAATGCGCGATCGCATTGCAACTATTCTGCGTTATTGCGAGCCTCTTCTGAGTGCTGAGTAGAAAGTGCTGAGTGGGAAGTGAGTTCCGAGTTCCGAGTTCCGAGTTCCGAGTGGGAGGAGGATGGGGAGGTGGGGGGAAAAGAATGCTGAGTGGGAAGTGAGTTCTGAGAAGGATAGGAAGGAGTGAGTGCTGGGGAGAAGACTGGGCTTCGCGATCGCGCAGAGAGCATATTAAGCTATTCTCAGAGTTAATCTCAAAAACCTGTATTCCCCAATTCCCCCCAACTCCCAACTCCCAACCCCTAACTCCCTCTTAATCTTCCCATGACTGATTTGTTTCGCGTTGAGAATCTGCGAGTTGCTTATCCTCAGACTAGCCCGTCTGTTGAATGGGCTGTAGATGACGTTTCCTTTACCTTGAAGGCGGGGGAACGCATGGGGTTAGTGGGGGAGTCTGGTTGCGGGAAATCGACCCTTGGGCGGGCTGCTATGCGCCTTTTACCGCCAATAACGCAGATTGAGGGGAAGGTTTGGTTTCAAGGTCAATCGGTTTTTGAGTTAAATCCAACCGAGTTACGCAAATTTCGCGGGGAAGCCGTAGCGTTGGTGTTTCAAGACCCCATGACGCGCCTCGATCCGTTAATGACCATTGGCGATCATTGTATTGAAACCTTAAGAGCGCATCAACCGGAACTTTCCAAACAGCAAGCGAAAGAGATTGCACTTTCTACCCTAGAGGCAGTTAAGATCCCTGCTGCGCGATGGTCGCAGTATCCCCATGAGTTTAGCGGCGGGATGCGCCAACGGGTAGCGATCGCGCTGGCTTTATTACTCAATCCTAAACTGATCGTAGCGGACGAACCCACGACTAGCTTAGATGTCACCGTCGCCGCCCAAATTTTGCAGGAACTCACCCGCCTGTGTCGAGAACGGGAAATGGGACTGTTGGTGATTTCCCATGACTTAGCCATGATTGGCGAATATTGCGACAAAATCGGAGTGATGTACAACGGTCGCCTGGTGGAGTTGGGCGAAACTGAAGCAATTTTCCGTCAACCGCAACACGAGTATACGCGATCGCTCTTAAAAGCCGCCCTGCACATTCAAGCCACCCCCGATGCTGAGGTTTCTCCCCAACCCCTGGAGAAAATAGAACCCCTTCTGCGCGTCACCGAACTCAAACAACACTACACCCTAGAAGGGAGTTTGATTCAACAACTCTTTCGCAAAGAGACACCCGCGATTAAAGCGGTTGATGGCGTTACCTTAGAACTTTATCCTGGGGAAATTTTTGGCTTAGTCGGAGAATCCGGTTGTGGCAAAAGTACCCTATCGCGCACCTTGTTGCAACTGATCCGCCCCACTAGCGGTACGGTGGAATTTTTGGGGCAAAATTTAACCCACGCCAACCGCAAAACCCTGCGAGAATTTCGCCGCCAGATGCAAATGGTGTTTCAAGACCCCCACGCCTGCTTGAACCCCCTAATGACGATTGGAGAAAGTATCGCCGATCCGTTGTTAATTCACAAACTGGCAAATCCCAAAGAAGCAAAAGTGCAAGTGCTGCAAATGCTAGAACGGGTTGGCCTCTCTCCAGCAACCGGGTATTATGACCGCTATCCCGGCGAGTTGTCTGGAGGACAACAACAACGAGTTGCGATCGCCAGAGCTTTAATTACCCGCCCAAAACTGCTAATCTGTGACGAACCCGTCAGTATGCTAGACGCCAGCGTCCAAGCCCAAGTGCTAGACCTGATGCTAGAACTCAAGCGCGATTTCGATCTAACCTATTTATTTATTACCCACGATCTTTGGTTAGCCCGCTTTTTGTGCGATCGCATCGCCGTCATGAACGCCGGCAAAATCGTCGAAATAGGCATCACCCAAGACATTTTCAACCAACCTCAACACCCCTATACGCAAACCCTCCTCAGTTCCGCCCCCCTGTTGGCGAGAACACCCTAGGGGAAAAGAGGGAATTGGGAGTTGGGAGTTGGGAGTTGGGGGAAGAAGAAGGTGGGGAGATGGGGAGATGGGGGGAAAAGAGGGAATTGGGAGTTGGGAGTTAGGAGTTGGGGGAAGAAGAAGGTGGGGGGATGGGAGGATGGGGGGATGGGGGGAAAGAAGGGACTTGGGAGTTGGGAGTTAAGAGTTGGGGAAAAGAGGAGATGGACGGAAGAAGGCTGAGTAGGTTGGGTCAGTTGACCCAACTCCGATAGAGTTTTGATAGGCAAGCGCGATCGCGCTATCGATTCTACAAGAGCCTAAAATTTAAGATATTAAGAGCTATTCTCCGAGTTGATCTCCCCACCATCTTCCCCACTCAGCACTCTTTCCCCCACTCAGCACTCAGCACTTTCTACTCAGCACTCTTTCCCCCACTCAGCACTTTCTACTCAGCACTCTTTCCCCCACTCAGCACTCAGCACTTTACACTCAGCACTCTGGAAAGATGTTAGCCTTAAACTCCTAACAACATTAAGTTGAAATAAAATTACCTAACGACTACTGACGCGATCGAATCGGAGAAATTGTAGATGCTTGCTGAATATCGGAAGCACGTAGCGGAACGGGCTTTATTAGGGATACCTCCGCTGCCTTTAAATGCCCAACAAACCACCGAACTGTGCGAACTGCTGAAAAATCCCCCAGCAGGTGAAGAAGAAGCACTGTTAGACTTATTACGCGATCGCATTCCGCCCGGTGTTGATGAAGCGGCATATATTAAAGCCGGATTTCTCAGCGCGATCGCCAAAGGTGAAATTCAATGTCCCCTGATTGTACCGCAAGGAGCCGTTTCGCTTCTGGGAACCATGATCGGCGGCTACAATGTGCAATCATTGGTCGAACTCCTCAAATCAAAGGATTCTAACATCGCCTCAGCCGCCGCCACCGCCCTGAGTAAAACCACCCTCGTCTTTGATGCGTTTAACGACGTACTCGAACTTTCCGAAACCAACCCCTACGCCAAACAAGTCATCGACGCTTGGGCAAATGCGGCGTGGTTTATTGGGCGTTCTCAGCTTCCCAAACAAATTACCGTCACCGTCTTCAAAGTTCCCGGCGAAACCAACACCGACGACCTTTCTCCCGCCCCCCACGCCACCACCCGCCCAGATATTCCCCTGCACGCCCTAGCGATGCTAGAGTCGCGGATGCCAGACGCCCTAGAAACCCTAGTAGAACTCAAGCAAAAAGGGCATCCCGTCGCTTACGTTGGCGATGTTGTGGGAACGGGTTCTTCTCGGAAATCTGCCATCAACTCCGTCCTCTGGCACATTGGTCAAGATATCCCCTTCGTCCCCAATAAGCGCAGCGGCAGCTACATCCTCGGCGGTAAAATTGCCCCCATCTTCTTCAATACTGCTGAAGACTCCGGCGCATTACCCATCGAATGCGATGTCACCCAGATGAACACCGGGGATGTGATTACCATCTATCCCTACGAGGGCAAAATCACCAACGAAAGTGGCGAAACCATTTCCACCTTCACCCTCAAACCCGAAACCATCTTAGATGAAGTCCGCGCCGGGGGACGCATCCCGTTGTTAATTGGGCGCAGCCTCACCGATAAAACCCGCCAAGCCTTGGGTTTAGAGGCTTCCACCCTATTCGCCCGTCCGACAACGCCCGAAGATACAGGTAAAGGCTTCACCCTAGCACAGAAAATGGTGGGGAAAGCCTGCGGTTTACCCGGCGTTCGCCCCGGAACATCCTGCGAACCGATGATGACTACAGTTGGATCGCAAGATACCACAGGCCCGATGACGCGCGACGAACTCAAAGAACTCGCCTGTCTCGGCTTCTCTGCGGATTTAGTGATGCAGAGTTTCTGCCATACGGCAGCTTATCCCAAACCCGTCGATATCAAAACCCACAAACAACTTCCCGATTTCTTTGCAACTCGCGGCGGCGTTGCTTTGCGCCCCGGCGATGGAATTATCCACTCCTGGTTAAACCGGATGTTGCTACCCGATACGGTAGGAACCGGCGGCGACTCCCACACCCGTTTCCCCTTGGGAATTTCTTTCCCCGCCGGATCGGGTTTAGTGGCGTTTGCGGCGGCTTTGGGCGCAATGCCTTTAGATATGCCGGAATCTGTTTTAGTCCGGTTTACGGGTAACTTGCAACCCGGTGTCACCCTGCGCGATATTGTTAATGCCATTCCCTGGGTGGCAATGCAGCAAGGGAAGCTAACTGTTGGCAAAGAGAATAAGCAAAACGTCTTCAACGGGCGGATTATGGAAATGGAAGGTTTGCCAGACTTGAAAGTCGAACAAGCCTTTGAGTTAACCGATGCCACAGCCGAACGTTCCTGCGCGGGTTGTACGATTAAACTGGGTACGGAAACGGTTTCTGAGTATCTGCGTTCTAATGTCGCCTTGCTGAAAAATATGGTTGCCCGTGGCTACCAAGATGCACGAACCATTATGCGCCGAGTGGCCAAGATGGAAGAATGGCTGGCTAACCCCGTCCTGATGGCAGGCGATGCGGATGCTGAATATGCAGATATCCTAGAAATTGATTTGAATCAAATCAAAGAACCCATTGTTGCAGCCCCTAATGACCCCGACAATGTGAAACTGATGTCGGAATGTGCGGGCGACAAAATCGATGAGGTGTTTATCGGTTCCTGCATGACCAATATCGGCCATTATCGCGCGGCGGCGAAGATCCTAGAAGGGGCGGGTACGGTGAAGGGTCGCCTGTGGATTTGTCCGCCAACTCGGATGGATGAGAAGCAGTTACGCGAAGAAGGCGTTTATGGTATCTTTGCGGCGGCAGGTGCCAGAACGGAAATGCCCGGTTGTTCGCTGTGTATGGGCAACCAAGCCCGCGTTGAAGATGGGGCGACGGTGTTTTCTACCTCTACCCGTAACTTTAATAACCGCATGGGCAAAGATGCCAGGGTATATTTGGGTTCTGCGGAACTGGCGGCGGTTTGCGCCCTTCTCGGTCGCATTCCCACGGTGGAAGAATACCTGGAAATTGTCAAACAGAAAGTCGATCCGTTTGCGGGCGATTTATATCGCTATCTCAACTTTGACCAAATTGCCGGGTTTGAAGATGAGGGGCGCGTTGTTCCTCTAGAAGAGATGCCTCGGATTGAGGATATTCTGGGAATGCCAACTCCAGCAAGCCGTTAGACTCTTACCGTGCATACACATTTGGTGTCTGAATCCCAAATTGAGGTGAGATCCCCCCTAAAAAAGCTACGGTGTATGCACATCTAGGGTAAGAACCCTAAATCTAACTGAGATCCCCCTAAATCCCCTTTACTAAGGGGGACTTTGATTCCGGTTCTCCCCAATGTAGCCTACCGTGTATGCACATGTAGGGTAAGAACCCTAAATCTAACTGAGATCCCCCTAAATCCCCGCGCTGACGCGCCGCTGCGCTAGAAAAAAGGGGGACTTTGAATCCGGTTCCCCCCTTTTGTAAGGGGGGCTAGGGGGGATCAAAACCTTGTAGAACAATGTGAGAAGACTGGTCACGGTAGCTGTCCTAGGGTTTACCCGTAGCTATTGGTCGATGAACCCAAACTATAGCTGAGATCCCCTTTTTAGGGGTGTAGCGTTCCCGCACGATAATCTGAAAGCAAAACGAGACATCAATTGAGATCATGCGATTTTTGAGAAAGTATGCCTTTGTGGTTTTGGTTCCGCTAGCGGTTCTGCTGTTGTCTTCTTTTCACTTAGGGGCATGGGGTCAAACCCCCTCAACGATTCAACGTCAAGTGGTCGAGTATTCCCAAGGCGGTCAATTGCTAGAAGGCTATCTGGCGTTTGATTCTGCCCAAACGGGGCCGCGTCCGGGGGTGATGGTGGTGCATGAGTGGAAGGGGATTAATGACTACACCAGACGGCGCGCGGATCAACTGGCAGAAATGGGTTATATTGCCTTTGCTGCGGATATTTATGGGAAAGGCATTCGCCCGCAAACCAATGACGAAGCCAGAGAACAAGCGACTTTATACCGTTCTAATCGGCCGCTATTGCGCGATCGCGCCAACGCAGGTTTAAATCTTCTCCGCAATCATCCCCTTTCCGATAATAATCGTCTCGCCGCGATTGGTTACTGTTTTGGTGGCACGACTGTATTAGAATTAGCCCGCAGTGGTGCGGATTTAGAGGGCGCGGTTAGTTTCCACGGCAATCTCGATACCCCTAACCCCCAAGATGCCGAACAAATTCAAGCGAAGGTGTTAGTGTTGCACGGGGCGGACGATCCGCTGGTTCCTGATACCCAGGTAGCTGCTTTCCAAAAGGAAATGCGCGATGCTCAGGTAGACTGGCAATTGATTGCCTATGGTGGGGCGGTGCATAGTTTCACGAACCCAGACGCCGGGAACGATCCGTCTCAAGGATCTGCTTATAATGCTGAAGCGGATCGGCGGTCTTGGGAACACATGAAACAGTTTTTTGCTGAGGTTTTCCCAGACTAACTCATCCGGTCGATGGTGCGATATTGGATCGCTTCGGCAACATGGGGCGTTTTTAGGGTGTCGTCTCCGGCTAAGTCGGCGATGGTTCGCGCAACTTTCAAAATCCGGTCGGTGGCGCGGGCGGATAAGCCGAGTTTGCGAATTGCCCCTTCTAAGATATTGCGGGAAGTTTCGTCCAACTGGCACCATTGACGCAGGTGGTGGCTTTGCATTTGGGCGTTACTGTGCAGGCTGGGATCGTTGCGGAAGCGATCGCGGGCGCGTTCCCTAGCCTGCTGGACTCGCTGGCGGATGGGGGCGGAGGGTTCGCCTGTGGGTTGGCGGGTGATTTCTTCGGGTTTGAGGCGGTTGACGGCGACTTGCAGGTCAATGCGATCCATTAACGGGCCGGAGAGTTTGGCCCAATATTGTTCTCGCTGGCGGGGCGAACAGGTACAAGGTTGCAGCGTATCGCCATAATAACCGCAGGGGCAAGGATTGGTACTGGCGACTAAGGTAAACTGGGCGGGGAAGACGACAGACTGGCGGGTTCGCGAGATGGTGACGTAACCGTCTTCGAGGGGTTGGCGCAGAAATTCTAGGACATCGCGCTTAAACTCGGTGAGTTCGTCGAGAAAAAGTAAGCCATGATGGGCTAAGGAGATTTCTCCCGGACGCGGATAGCTGCCACCCCCCACCAGGGAAGGGCCAGAGGCGGAATGGTGGGGACTGCGAAAAGGGCGATCGCAAACTAAACTCCCCCGATCTTTTAATAATCCCGCAACTGAATAAATCTGCGTCACTTCCAAGGCTTCTAAGAAGTCCAAGGGCGGTAAAATTCCCGGTAAGCGCCGCGCTAACATGGTTTTCCCGCTACCGGGAGGGCCGACAAATATGAGGTTATGTCCCCCAGCCGCAGCAATTTCTAAGGCGCGTCTGGCGTGGGTTTGTCCCTTAACATCGCATAAATCCGGCCCAGTAAACTGCTGTTGGATTAAGGCTTGCTGTCCATCGAGTTCTAGAGGTTGATAGCGTTCTGGACGGTTGAGAAAATCGGCAACTCCGATTAAATCTTTAAAGCCATAAACGGCTAACCCTTTGACAACTGCGGCTTCCCGCGCATTATCCGCCGGAACCACTAACCCAGAAATTCCTAACTTTTGGGCCGCCGCCGCAATCGGAAGCACGCCAGCAACGGGGCGCAAGCTACCATCTAAGGAGACTTCTCCTAAAAATAGATAATCCCCCAACAGTTCCGGGCTGACTTGTTCGGAGGCGGCGAGAATACCAATGCTGATGGGTAAGTCGAAACTCGGCCCCTCTTTTCGCAAGTCGGCGGGGGTGAGGTTAATCACGATTTTCCGCATGGGAAAGGCAAACCCGGCATTTCTCAGCGTGGCTTTCACCCGTTCTCGCGATTCTTGCACGGCGGCATCGGGCAAGCCCACAATGGTAATACCGGGTAAACCTCCCGAAACATCGACTTCTACCCCGACTTTAACGGCGTCAATGCCGACTAGCGATGCACTCCAAACCCTTGCTAGCATTTTCCCTATTCCTGAGTCAGCTTTTCTAGATTACAGATAACTCTGGGAATCTGACGGCAGTAGGTTCACGGAATCTCTTATCGCTTTAAGATGGCTTCTCCGCGTCGATAGAGTTCGCGGGCAAAGTCCGTCCACATTCCTTGACCCCAGTAGCGGAAACAACTGGTTTGCAGCAATAAATTATACAGCAGTGCTTCTAGATAATCTGGGCGTTGAGTGGTGGCTGGATCTTGTTGTCGCTGCGAATCGTATTTTTCGTGAAACGCTACGCTGAGTTTTCTCATGGGGTCTAATACGTTGTCATATCCTTGCACCCAACTCATGTGATTTGTCCAGGAAGCCCCATCCATGTGAAACTGCGAGTCTTCTTGCTTGAGGGTGGCGATCGCCGTTTCTACGGCCTCTGGGGTGGCGCTATTGGGATCGACCCGCTGCCAAATCCGGTGTTGCTGCACGGCTTGACAGGTGGGATAATCCTCTGGGTTGGCTCCGGCGGCTTCAATCAACTCTAGATATTCTGTGCCATTCACCGCTACAACGCCCGTACGTCCGCCAGACTGTTCGCGAATGTCGTGGTAGATGCGGAATAAATCGCGGGGAAACTCATTCATCATCACGCCGCCATTTTCCCCATCGGCAATTTGCGTCACGACTGAAGGCACACTCACCTCGCCCATTTGTTGCTTTCCGCGTCCCTTGGCTTCAAAATAGGGCTGCATTTGGGCGACTAATTTGGTATCGGAACCTTGGGTTTTAATTAAGGCGGTGATGCTAATCGTTTCTCCGTGGGAGTTGCGGGCAACCAGGCGATTAGGTACATACTTCTGGTCTTGTGTCAACCCCGATCCATCAAGTTGTTCGACGGAATGCTCTTGTACCATTAACCAGCGATAGCCGCATTCTTTCAGGGCTTTGATATATTCAAACAGCGTATCGGGATGGTTGGGGAGGTGCATTTCCGGCGGCGAGAACCCTTTCACCCGGCGCAGGGCATCGTAGCCGAAAATTGCGGCAAAATAATGCTGCCACGCCCGGATATGCAGCTTAATATCGGGAATGGGGGTAGACGGAATCACGGCATGACTCCACATGGTTCCCAACCATTCAACGTGGGGCTGGTAGGCGCGATCGCAGGTAATCCGCTTGAGATTATTTAACACATCCTCGCGCCCCATCTGATGCAATCCCCACAACAGATTGCCCGAATAATCTAACATGATGCGCGGGTTGCAGCCTTGTTCGACTAATTCTGGGATAAATTGCCCCATGCGGGAATAGCACCACGCAAACGCCCCCGCATTATGATTATCGCCATCGTGGGGATGCTCAAACATATACTGTAAATTGCTAATCAACTCGCCATTTCCCCCGGCGGGAATCGTCGGTTGGTGCATATGGAGGGCGCAAGCAAACCCGGCGGTAATATCGGCGAACTGAAGATTGGTGGTGGGTAAAAAGATGGGTTCGTTGTGGAGAACGACGGCATCAATTTCCGACTCCCAACCGCAAATGTTGGGAAATCCTGACCGCGATTCGTTTAACACGGGCAGATGGGTTGTAGAAGCTGTTGCTGGCATGTCAAGATTCCTGCTAATTCAGTTTGGAGCCTTTCCGGATGAGATTTGGGCTTGCTAGATAAAGCTCCATAATGCTTAGGATATACGCAGATTCGGTAGAGATTGACCGGCGTTTTGGGAATAAATCTGCTAATGCTGCGGTTTCAGGCGGTCTAGCCAAAAAAAACTCAAATAATTTCTATGGGTCTATAAAATTCTTCAGTTTTTTTAACATTCCCTCATGGTTTTTCCAGAACCCGCACCGCCTCGGTTTGGGCATTCCCTCCGGCAATTCAAGATTGAGGAATGCAAAGTTCCATAAAGAGGTGCTTAAGGCTACTGTTAAGCTCTATAACCTTGGGTTAGAGTAAAAATAGAGGATAGGTAGGGTTCTCAAAGTCCTGTTTCTACGGGGGCTAGCAAAGCTTGTGGCATCCGCGATCGAGACATCTTTGAAGATTCCGTGAAGTCGTCCTGCTTTTCCAGACCGCTTCCGTAGGAGTTCGTAAGATTGAATACAGGGGGTGGAACCCACTCTCTCAAAGTTCTGTCAATCGTTGAACTCAGGCTAGCCAGATGCCGGAAATTATCAGGCTCTGCTGATATGCCGATCGTAAATCGCACCTCAAGCAGCATATAGGGAGAATTTCCGTGTCGCACTCTTATGTTTCTCGTCGTTGTGTCAGCTTGCAAGTTGTCCCCCAACAACTGACTCTACAGTTTCCCCTGCCCACAATGATGCAGTTGGGAAACACAGTGGGGAGTGGCTTAATTTTAGGCAAGCAACATTACGCCGAGCTAGTGGGATGGGGATCGGCAGTGGGGGGTTTATTTGATGTGGATGTTCGGTATGCGATCGCCCTAGGTCAACCCAACTGGGTTCGCCCGGAAACCTTTCAAGCCAGACAGGAAGCCTACACCACGCGCGTCCATTGGCTGAAACTTGTCCAAAAGCTCACCCTCAACCCTGTTCCTTTGCGCCGAGCCTTCGGAATTTTCTATTACCTAGAAAAGTATTTTGGCATTCAAGCCGCGCAACAAGTCCCCGATGAGGTACTAGGGCAGCTTGTTGGAGTTTTACCGGAAACAATTGCGATCGCTCGCAAGTCTAGAAACCTAGCTCCGGCCTCCCAACCCTTAAGCACCCTTCAGCCAGCCCTGAGTCAGCAGTCATAAGGTTAGAGCAGAGGGGAATTGGATCGCATCCTGCATCGAAGATCTTCGATCCCCCTTCCCCAGTACCGCACCCCTAGGAACGAGACTTCGCCTTAAAAGTCACTTCCTCAACTGCTCCCGGTTCTCCCAGCTTCTGCGTCTGACCGTCGTTGAGCGTCACCATCACGCCCCCCGCATTACCCGCGCGGATAATTAACTGCTGGTTTGCCACCCAAGTGCGTTGAGTCCCCTCTGGAAGAATGCCTTCAAAGGCAGTTTTACCATCGGCTTCAATTCTCACCCACGACTGAGCGTTAAATTTTAGGCTCACGCGTACGGGTTCGCCATCACTGCTCCCCACCGCTGTCCCTTGTAGGGTTACAGGTAAGG
Source organism: Desertifilum tharense IPPAS B-1220 (assembly GCF_001746915.1). Taxonomy (NCBI): domain Bacteria; kingdom Bacillati; phylum Cyanobacteriota; class Cyanophyceae; order Desertifilales; family Desertifilaceae; genus Desertifilum; species Desertifilum tharense. The sequence goes on along the minus strand of NZ_MJGC01000037.1, from coordinate 97,502 downwards.
TTGCCGTCGCACTCATGGGGCGAGTGGCGAGTGCCTGCTGCGTAACGGGCGACTCTTGAGACGCAGTTGGGTTAACTTGCTCTTCGCTATTTTGCTCTTGTGCTTGGTTAGAAGACTGACCGACTACGTGAGATAGACCATTAACCGACACAAAAATTAGAGCCACATACAGCAGATACAAGTGGATGGGTTGAAGTTGGGCGGAGGGCAAGCGCAACCAAGAGCCACGCACGGGGATCTGGATGGGATCGGTAGGAAACGGACTGGAAAACTCTTCGCCATCGATCCCTAGCGCATCCGCATACCGTCTGAGAAAGCACTTAATATAAATGGGTTCTGGCAGTCGATCGAGTTGTCCGTCCTCCAAGGCTTGTAAAAGCCGCTGGGGAATGCGAGTTTGATCGGCCACTTGAGCGAGGGATAAAGCTTTATCTTGTCTCGCTTGGCGCAGGTAACGCCCCAAGTCGGTTAACAATTCAATGCGCTGTGCCTGTTCAACGTGATAAGAGTTTCTCTGTTTATCTTTTTTCATAGATTGCGCTCCTTTCCCCCTGCCCGACGTTTAACCGCTGCTGATTGAATCTTTTGCTTGAGTAATTGGACTTCAGCCTGACTCAGCATTCGGTATTGGCCCGTTGGCAGTTGTCGTAAATGAATTGAACCAATAGCGATTCGATGAAGATGAACCACTGGATATCCTAGCTGTTCTGCAACCCGTCTGATCTGTCGATTTCTGCCTTCGCGCAGAATAATCTCCAATAAAGTTTCCTCAGCTTTAGACTCTAGCACTTTGACTTGAGCGGGTGCGGTTTTACGACCGGATAGAATAACGCCTGTACGCCAAGCCTGCAAGACAGTTTCAGGTGGCGAGCCTTTCACCCAAACTCGATAGGTTTTTGGAACGCTATGGCGCGGATGGGTTAGGCCGAAGGTCAAGTCGCCATCATTGGTCAACAGTAACGCACCAGAAGAATCGGCATCAAGGCGTCCAACGGGATGAATGCCTTGATGGTTTCTTAAGTTTGGGGGTAAAAGTTCGAGCACTGTACGACGGTTTTGTGGATCTCGGCACGTTGATACTACCCCAACTGGCTTGTGAAGTAAAAGGTAAAGGCGCTGAGGTTGTCTTTTGTCCGCAATTAGAGTTCCGTCTACTTCGATTGCATCTCGCTCTGGGTCAGCCTTTTGCCCTAATTGCTCAACCACGGTTCCGTTGAGGCGCACTCGACCTGCGAGGATCATTTGTTCGGCATGGCGGCGAGAAGCAACACCCCAGCGAGATAAGATTTTATGCAGTCGTTCGTGCATAGAGTAGACTCGCGTTAACCTCCTTTGAGAGCTGATGGTTCCTGAGAATGGCTCTGGTTTCTATCTTAGTATGTATAAATCTTACAGGAAGGAAACTCAGTATCAGCGCTTTAACGATCGATTGTTAAGTTACTCGGTTGCCAAGGTAACCAAACTTGCAGCCAAGCGCCTCCGGTGTCGGGATGGTTGCTGGCGCTGACGGTGCCGCGATGCGCTTCGATAATTTGCCGGACGATCGCTAAACCTAAACCGCTGCCATAACTGGGATGTAAGTCGGAGGCGGGCGAGCGGTTATCGGGTCGGCTGCTGGCGGAAGGGTGAGGGTAGCGGCGCGATCGCGATGGCTCGGCTCGGTAAAATCGTTCAAAGACATGGGGGATCGCATTTTCGGGGAAACCCGAACCCGAATCAATCGCTTCGAGATGCACCCATTGTTGGGTCGATTCAGGTGGGGCTTGGGGATGGGGTTCTAAACTAACTCTAAGCTGGATGCTCGCACCCGACGGGCTGTATTTAATGCTGTTATCCAAAAGGTTAAGGAGGACGCGATACAAGCGCGGCTCATCGGCTTGAATGAGTAATTTGGATGGGCCGCCGTAGTCAAGTTCTACCTGTTTCTTGCGGGCTAGGGGTTCCAAACTGAGCCAGGAGGATTGGATCAGTTCTGGCAGGTTGACGTTTTTGAGATTTAAACAAGACCCGGCTTCTCGCTCTAGTTGGCTGAGATCGAGCAAGACTTGGACGAGATCGCTGAGGCGAATGGCTTCGTTTAATAAGCGATCTACCCAGTTTCGCAAGGGGGGATCGAGACGAGATTGCAGGGTTTCAGCGACGAGACGAATGGAGGTGAGGGGGGTTTTGAGTTCGTGGGCAACATCGGAAAAAGCGCGATCGCGCTGTTGCGATAAAATCAGGACTTCCTGACAATTTTCTAAAAAGACCCCCACTTCACCCCTCGTCAGCGGTATCCCGATCCCGCGCAGGGCGATCGCCTGTTGCTGCGATAAGTTAGTGGGATCGGCACAAGTCGGTTGAAAAGTCCATTCTCGCTGACAGGGTTTTTGAGCATCGCGCGTCACTTCAATCAGTTCATCTAATTCATAGGAACGCACAATTTCGAGCAGCAACCGAGGTCTAGCGGCTGCGGGAGCTTGGATTCCCAGTAGCTGACAGGCTTGCTGATTGCACCAACATAGTTGATTTTCTTCATCGACTTGGATATAGCCAATGGGAGCCAGATACAGCAGTTGTTTCCAGCGTTCAACCTGGTTTTCTAGATCGCGACAAGTTTCTTGCTGAAACGCGATCGCCCATAGCAGGCGAGATAAAGAAGATCGCGTTGCCCTCAGCGTGTCTGATTTCAGGTCAGGTAGCAAATTTTTCAGCTTGAGTTCGAGCCAGACTCGATAGCCGACAAGCAGAGCTAGACCCACCAATAGCCCTAAAGAGAACCCCAACCAAAACACAGTAAATCCTGGATTGATTAAAAATGAGACTTGTTCGCTGTCAGACTCTTTTCAGTCTTCGAGTTTTTTAAGCTCACTTTTAATGTAGTCTAATTACCCGAAACGATAGCCAAATCCGCGAACGGTTAACAAATATTCGGGATGGCTTGGATCGACTTCGAGTTTCTCGCGCAGCCAACGAATATGAACGTCTACTGTTTTGCTATCTCCCATAAAATCTGGCCCCCAGACTCGTTCGATCAATTGATCGCGCGACCAAACGCGGCGAGGGTTGCTCATAAATAATTCCAAAATTCGGAATTCTTTGGGGGAAAGATTAATTTCTTCTCCTCTGACCACAACGCGGCACTCTTGAGGATAGAGGGTAATGTCTTGAAAGCGTAGAACTGGCGGTTGAAATTGCGGAATGGGACAGCGGTGACGCCGCAGTAAGGCTCTGACGCGAGCAATTAACTCTCGCATTCCAAAGGGTTTGGTTAAATAGTCGTCTGCTCCAACTTCTAGACCGACAACCCGATCGGTTTCTGAACCTTTGGCGCTTAAGATTAAAATTGGGACGCTATGACCTTCATGGCGCAATAAGCGACAGATATCTAATCCATTGACGTAGGGCAGCATTAAATCCAGAATAATTAAATCTAGCTGCGTAATTTCGCTTTCGCTACTGCCCTCGCTGCGATGCAACATCTCTAAGACGGAACGGCCATCTTCTGCTGTTAAGACTTCAAAACCTTCTTCAATTAAGGCCAATTCAACGGTTTCGCGAATTAACTCTTCATCTTCAACAACTAGAACCCGTCCTAGCTTGAGCTGGGGGTGAGCCTTATGGGTTTCTAGCGATAGCATGGATAACATTTGAGTGAGTCTCAGATTGAGGAATCCAGGCTGATTGTATCAGGTGTCAGCCTAGATTGTGTGTTTTGTAACTTCTGATTTGACTTTGCGGGGAATCCCCCAAAACTCCAATGCTTTAGGGGCATTTGTGGGCGAGTCTGCTCTCAAAGAGGGGCGCGATCGCGATCGGCTATAACACCGAACAACCAGCCCGTTTGGGTTTGCGTTAAGATTGATAACAATTACCGTTTTAGAAGGCGGGTGGCAGTCCCCTAAGTTTTGTGCTACATTTCCAGGCATTGGTTATTGAGATTATTTTTCAATAAATGTTGGCGGGTAGAAATTACTTCGCATTCGCCCGATCTCACCTCTCAGTACAGACGATCTGCGATCGCACTCAATCTCATCTACGATTTGCCATGTATAACTCTCAATTCACCTCATCTGTACCTAAGCTTTCGGTGATTCGTTCCTTTAAACGACGCGAAGCCTTACCGTTAGGCAAAAATGCCCTTTGGCAAATTCAACGAGGAGCCGTGCGAGCCTTTACCTTTGCCGAAGATGGCACCTTAATTGCGTTAGGATTTTGGGGTTCGGGAGATATTGTGGGTTTACCTTTAGCTCAAATTCAGCCCTACGAAGTGGAATGCTTAACTGATGTGAATGCGCGGGCTTTGCCGTTGAGCGAAACTGAGAATTTAACTCAAGTGATGCTGGCTCATCTTCACCAAACGCAAGAATTATTGCGAATTCGCCACGGACAGATTTACGATCGCCTGCAACAATTTTTAGGATGGCTTGCTGATAAATTTGGTTGCGAGTGCGATCGCGGAAAAGTAATTCAATTACGCCTCACCCATCAAGACATTGCTGAGGTTCTTGGAACCACGCGCGTTACTGTCACTCGCCTGATGAGCCAACTCGAACAAGAAGGCACGATCGGTTGGTCTGAACCTCACTGGATATTATGGCATCCCGGTGTTGAGAGGTTCTAGCCAAATACAGCCAACCAAATGGGTAGAGTTAACAGCAAAGCCACCGACGAGAGGGCAATCGAACTTGCGATCAAATCGCGATTCAATTCGTATTCTTCTGCTAGGATTAACCCTGCAAACGCCGTTGGCATCCCCGACATTAACACGATGGTTAAGCGAGGATCGCCCCGCAGTCCAGCCAGGGTGGTAATCAGACCAATGCAGGCGGGTAAAACAGCCATTTTAAGCAACGTCGGTAAAATCGCCGCTTGCAGACTGCGCCATCCCTGGAGTTGACTCAGGCGCATCCCCATTAATAATAACGCCGTGGGAATCACCACCCAAATCGATCGCTGCAAGCCAACTTCCACTACGGGGATAAAGGGCAATGGGCGAGTCAAGTAGCCCAGAGTAAAGGCCCACAGCGAGGGAACGGTGAGGACATCGCGAATTTGTAGAATTAAATAATTACCCGATTGCCGCCCATAATAACTGGCTAACAGAACGCCTAAACCATAGGTGCCGAAAATATTCTGAGTGACGCTGTAGAGAATCGCCCAACTCAGATTAGCATTAGCAATCAAACTCGGAACGATCGCCAAACCCACAAATCCTGTATTTCCCAACACCGAGGAGAGGATAAAACTGCCCTGGCGATCGCGATCGAAAATAACTTGCCCCAATAAAGGTAATTCCTCGCTGCCCCGACGAGTTGCTAAGGCGCGTATCCCCTGTAAACTTAACCAGGCCCCAATAAACCCTAACAGAATCGCACCCACCGTCATCAAGGGAGCCAACCCCACCTCTGAGGAAAAGTTAGCCCGCCTCGCTAGGGAAAAGATCATGACGGGAATGCCCACCCAATAAAGCGTCCGCCCAATTAAGCGGGGGAGAATATCCGGGAGAAATCGAAAAAGCACCACCCCCAGTCCCGTCCAAACGATCAGGGGCGTATAAGCATTGAGCAACAATTCAGCCATGCTATTGAGTCACGAGATACCTCAAGAAGTGTATCGGATTTCTTTGGCTGAGGCTGCTGATTGGGTTATCTCAACACGACCATATCTTGGATGCGCCATTGATTATCTTGGCGAATGAGTTCGTAGCGAACTCGCAGATTCGGATCGTTGTAGGAACTGGCGCTATCGAGTTGACCGTTTTCAAAGAATGTGGCTTTCTCGCTGACAATGGCTTCAACAAACCCTTGATTGGGGTTGAGTTGGCTCATTTCTACCGATTCAATTTGCAAGCTGTGTTCGTGTTCGGCGTACCAGTTCTCTTGGCGGGCTTGTTGAGATTGCGATCGCCATCTCGACAGCGCCGGATCGACTAAAATCTCTTCTAAGCGTTCGGTGCGATGTTCTCGACCGAGTGCTTCAGATTTAGCATCTAACCAGGATTGGACGATCTGACGGGCGCTTTGCTGATTCAACTCTCCCGTTACCGTGGTGGGTTGCAGATCCGGATCGGGAATTTCCACAGGGGGACGATCCAGTTGAACTTGCGGCTGTTCGCCCTGCAACAGCGGCTCGGAAAACGCACCTTCTAACCAAGTTAGGGTGCGGCTGACTAAGAATAACAGCAAACCTAAGCCTAAAATCCCAACAGCCCCAATCAACAGGAAGCGCGAATTTTTTGGCGATCGCCCCGCCCGATTTGGAGGCGTTGGCGCTGTGCTACTGCGTCCGTTAGGAGGATGAGGAGGAATACTGGCAGGACGGCTAGAAACCCCAGAATTGGGCGTCAAGGTTGCAGTTCCGCCGCGAGCTAACGGGGGCTTTCCACCCACTACGGCTAGCTGTCGTTCCGACGCCGGGGTCGCTGTTTGGGCGGGGGTTCTTGTCGAGCGATTAACGGGAACCACATTGCCATTTTCCACTTTCAGGGCTGTGGGTTCCGGGCGTACCGTCGCGCGTTGGTTGGGGAGCGCCGCCCACTCATCGATCTCCTCAGACTCGCTTGGCAGGGCCTCTAACTCGGTTTGAATGCGCTCGTCGGCAAAATAATCCTTCAGCGAGCTTTGACGGTTCTTAAGGTCGCGGAAATGGGGGAAAACTTCTTCTTGCAACCAGCGTTCCCCATATAAGCAGAGTCCGGGCAGCAAGTCGGGCGATCCTTGGGAATGTTCGCGAATGAACGCCAGCGGTTCGTATTCTTGGCTGAGTTCTAAGGCGCGGCTGGCTTCTTCAGTTTGTCCCAACAGCAGGGCACAAACCGCCTGTTCTAAATGGACATCTTGACGGCTGCCCAAGCGAACTAGCATTCGTTTGGAACGGGCAATCAGAGCGGGTTTATGTTCGGCAAAACCTTGGGCTAACAGGGCGTAAACGGCTAAATAGGTTGCTACTGCCGAAGGACGCAGGGCCTCGGTTTCAAAGATCGATTGCTGTTCTTTGGCGGTGAGGTAGCCGCGCAGTTGTTGAATAAAGAGCAAAAAGTCATCAATCCCTAAGCCCGATTGATCGTTGCCGGGGCCGTCAATGCCGCCGCGTTCTTGCAGCATATCGCGCAGCATTTGAATCCCTTTGCGGCGCTGGGTGGCTTTTTCTTCAGGTTGTGCCACCAGTTCTAGGATGCGGTAGGGACGCAGTTTATAAATATCGGCTTGAATTTCGCCGCGCACGCTGGCAAACAGTCCTTCTTGCAGGAGCAACTTTTGTCCCGTTTCTAGGGATTCTGCGGCATTTTCGTAGCTGCCTTGCTGCCACTGTTCGCGTCCGAGTTCCATACAGGCAAGGGCTAAGGTTAAGACAATATCGGCTCTTGCCAGTTGTTGGTCTTTCTCGGCGTTTTGCGGCTTGGAGTTGAGGGAGGGACGGCCGTATTTGAGAACCAGTTCGTATTCGCCCAGTTCTAGCAAAATGAGCAGCGCGCCGACCAGTTGCTCGTTGTCAATGTTGAGGCTAGGCGTGAAGGGTTCTGCCGTGCTGCTAGGGGGTGACGAGGAAGAGGTTTCGCTCTCGGCTTCTGGACTAGGCGCAGCGCCTAAAAATGTGGCATCATAAGCTTGGCGCTGTTCGGGGTTGGACAGCACCACGTAAGCTTCGTCGATCAGTTGCTTGCGGGCTGCGATCGCCACTTCGGAATATTCTCGTCTGGGCAACTGCATAGCGCGATCGCGATGCGCCTGTTGCAATTGGTCGGCATTAGCCTGGATCGGTAAGCCGAGAATCCGATAGTAATCGAGCGGAATTCGCACAGTCTACTTCCTCAGCAGCAATATACTAATTTAATCTACGGTAACGAAAGATGCCACCCATAGTCCTCTGGGGAATCAAAAAAAGGGGACTTCAGTCAGAAGTTTATCAGCATCGGCCAAAAAACCCCAAGATAATATAGTAAGTTAAAGTTTTTGTCATTTGTTTGGGTTGCAACCTCAGCCGAATGACAGGGTAAGCAATTCGTTTAGCGTTTGCGCGAAATAGATTAGGACAAACCGATGGTTCAAGAACGGACATTACCAGCCTTTGAAGCCACTTCTGCCAAAATCTCAAAAGAAGTTGGGCTAATGCTTTATGAAGATATGGTCTTAGGACGCTTATTTGAAGATAAGTGCGCTGAGATGTACTACCGGGGCAAAATGTTCGGCTTTGTCCACCTTTACAACGGTCAAGAGGCTGTTGCTACTGGCGTTATTAAAGCATTGCGCCCTGGTAAAGATTATGTATGCAGTACCTACCGCGATCACGTCCATGCGTTGAGTGCTGGCGTTCCCGCCAGACAAGTCATGGCAGAATTATTTGGGAAAGCAACGGGTTGCTCCAAAGGACGCGGCGGATCGATGCACTTATTTTCCGCCGAACATGGTTTATTAGGCGGCTATGCTTTTGTCGCTGAAGGGATTCCGGTTGCTACGGGGGCGGCTTTTCAAAGCAAGTATCGCCGCGAAGTTATGGGCGATCAAAGCTCCGATCTCGTCTCGACTTGCTTCTTTGGAGATGGGGCTTGCAACAACGGTCAATTCTTTGAATGCTTAAACATGGCCGTGCTGTGGAAATTGCCCATGATTTATGTGGTAGAAAATAACAAATGGGCGATCGGCATGGCCCACGAACGCGCTACCTCTGTTCCCGAAATTTACAAGAAAGCCCACGCATTTGGTATGGCAGGGGTAGAAGTGGATGGGATGGATGTTTTAGCGGTTCGCACTGCGGCTTTAGAAGCCATTGAACGCGCCAGAGCAGGCGAAGGCCCCACTTTAATTGAAGCGCTCACCTATCGGTTCCGGGGGCATTCCTTAGCCGATCCCGACGAATTGCGGAGCAAGGAAGAGAAGGATTTCTGGTTTACTCGCGATCCGATTAAAAAGCTCGCCGCTTATCTCATCGAGCAGAACTTAGTCGAACAACAAGAACTCAAAGAAATCGACCAAAAAATTCAAGCCACAGTTGATGAAGCGGTCGAGTTTGCCTTAAGCAGTCCCGAACCGAGTCCTGACGATCTTTATCGCTACGTTTTCGCGGAAGACGAATAAGCTATCCTCAGCTTTTTCGACAGTTGATTAAGTTAACCCTTAGAGTTGATTGACTGACACTCACTGCTGAAAGTCCTATGCTGTCGTAGCCCAACAGCAGCCAGGGTTGTGTTGGGTTTCGTACCTCAACCCAACCTACGTGACTATCTTGAGTGTCAGTCAACCAGCCCTTAGAGACAGAGATACTGGTTAAGGTGTCTCTATTTATTTAGAAGCAAAGGACGAGAGCATCTTTGTTTATGCCATTGTGCTAGCCCAACAGCACTTCCAAACAGTAATAAACTCAGTGCGGTTGCTGGTTCTGGGATATCAGAAACGGGTGTAGGTTGTACGCTCGGTCGATCGATTCGAGCGATTAATCCCGTTCCTTCATACCAAGTATGATTTAAATAATTACTCCACAATGAAATAGTCGCTGGAGCATTGACGCAATCCCCTAAAGAGGCAAAGGGACAGAAGATTTTCATCTTAAAGTAAGTTGTAACCGAGATAACGGCTAGGGGAGGAGAACTAGGTCCAGAATACCAAGGTGAAGGGAAGGGTTGAATCCACTCCCAAGAGCCTGGGGTTCGGAAGAGAATGTAGTCTGTTGCCTGGTAAGCTGGCCCTGGAGTGCCGTATGTTAGGTGAATCTTTGTGGGATAAAGCTTGTACTCAAGGGGCTGATAAATAATGTCTGAGATATGGCCACTGTCCATGCTAATGGTGCCTGTAGCAATGCCATCAAGGGATTGAAAGTGCAGGGTTAACGCGTTGGCACTCGTTGCAGACAGATGCAGAAAACCGCAAGTGGCTAGAGCCATTGCAGCAAGCGAAATTTCTCGATGAAGCGACATGGGTATCTCCTTGCAGTTGACAGTTAGATGAAGGGTTCTCAACTGCTAGGAGAGCGAATACAGCACAGCACTTTCCGATTTCGCGCTTCTGAAATCAATGTTTACAAAAAAAAGCTGCCTCCCTTTTGGAGACAGCTTGGGAGAGTAGGTCTTGCCTACTCTCAATGATTTCAAGCTTAGTAGTCGAAGTCGCCGCCCATGCCAGCGCCAGCACCCGCGCCAGCGTTGTCTTTGGGTTCGGGTTTGTCAACCACGATGCACTCGGTGGTTAAGACCATACCGGCGATGGAAGCTGCGTTTTGCAGAGCAGAACGGGTGACTTTTGCGGGGTCAACGATACCCGCCTCGAACATATCAACGAATTCGTTGGTGGCTGCGTTGTAACCGACGTTGAAGTCTTTTTCTTTAACGCGTTCAGCGATGACAGCACCGTTTTGACCGGCGTTTTCAGCAATGCGCTTCAGAGGCGCAGTCAAGGCGCGAGCAACGATGGTTGCACCAATGAGTTCTTCGCCAACCAGGTTGCCGTTAGCCCACTCTTCGAGAACGGGGGTGAGGTGAGCCAGGGTGGTACCGCCACCGGGGACGATGCCTTCTTCAACGGCCGCTTTGGTGGCGTTGATGGCATCTTCTAGGCGGAGTTTGCGGTCTTTCATTTCGGTTTCGGTTGCTGCACCTACTTTGACGACAGCAACGCCACCGGCGAGTTTAGCCAGACGCTCTTGCAGTTTTTCCTTGTCGTAGGAAGATTCGGTTTCTTCGATTTGACGACGGATTTGTTCGCAACGCGCTTTAACGGCTTTCTCGTTCCCTTCAGCGACGATGGTGGTGTTGTCTTTGGTGAGGGTGATGCGACGCGCTTTGCCGAGTTGATCGAGTTTGGCGCTGTCGAGTTTGAAGCCTGCATCTTCGGTGATCAGTTGACCGCCGGTTAAGGTGGCGATGTCTTCTAACATAGCCTTACGGCGATCGCCAAAACCAGGAGCTTTCACCGCAGCCACGTTGAGGACGCCGCGCAGTTTGTTGACAACCAGGGTCGCGAGGGCTTCTTTTTCGATGTCTTCTGCGATGATCAACAGAGGACGGCCGGAACGCGCAACTTGCTCTAGAACGGGTACGAGGTCTTGTACCAGGTTGATTTTCTTATCGGTGATCAGGATGAAGGGTTCTTCGAGAATGGCTTCCATCCGCTCCATGTCGGTTGCGAAGTAGGGAGAGATGTAGCCTTTGTCGAAACGCATCCCTTCGGTGATTTCGAGTTCGGTGGTCATCGATTTCCCTTCTTCGAGGGAGATGACGCCTTCTTTACCGACTTTATCCATTGCTTCGGCGATCATTTGGCCGACTTCTTCGTCGTTCCCAGCAGAGATGGAACCGACTTGAGCAATGGCTTTGGAGTCTTCAACTTGACGAGCGTGAGCGGCAATTTTGTCTACCAAGAAGCCGGTTGCTTTTTCAATCCCGCGCTTCAGGGAGATGGCATTTGCGCCTGCTGCAACGTTCCGCAGACCTTCTTTAACGATCGCGTGAGCTAGAACAGTAGCGGTGGTGGTACCGTCGCCTGCTGCGTCGTTGGTTTTGGAAGCCGCTTGACGGATTAAGGAAACGCCAGTATTTTCTACGTGGTCTTCGAGTTCGATTTCTTTAGCGATGGTAACGCCATCATTGACGATCTGAGGCGCACCGAATTTTTTCTCTAGGACGACGTTGCGACCTTTTGGACCGAGGGTGACTGCAACGGACTCGGCCAGAATGTCCATACCGCGTTCTAGTGCGCGACGAGCGTTTTCGTTATAAATGATGCGTTTTGCCATAGTTCCTCTATCTGTTCGGTGAGTGTGGTCGGTCTGGTTTTAGAATGGATGTTTCGGTTCTAAAAGTTTGAGGCACGGTGAGAAGCGATCGCAGTTTTGACTACAACTCGCTCGCCTGACGGTTATTGATGCTGGAGGTGATTAGGAAACGACTGCCAAAATATCTTTCTCAGACAGCAGAACGTACTCGTCGCTGCCGAGTTTGACATCGGTTCCGGCATACTTGGAGTAGAGAACTTTATCGCCGACTTTGACTTCCGGCTCTTGACGAGAACCGTCTTCGTTGCGCTTGCCAGGTCCGACTTGAACAACTTCGCCAACTTGGGGTTTTTCTTTGGCGTTGTCGGGTAGAAGAATGCCACCCGCAGTCCGTTCTTCAGCAGCGCTCACTTTCACGAAAACGCGATCGCCAAGCGGTTTAACTGTAGAAACACTCAGAGATACAGCAGCCATAGGTAAACAAAGTCTCCAACTTGTTACTTCACACTCAGGAGCAGCTTGAGAGTCACTTCGCCTACAGGATGTTTGCTCGATCTCTGTGGGGGAGTTAGCACTCTCAACTCCTGAGTGCTAATCTATCGAAGGTTGTACAAGAGTGCAACTCTATTTTGAGTACGGGTTCCCGAACTCTAGCTGTAGAGAGAGATTCACCCGATGCAAAGAAGGATTAAGCAGGGACTTTACCAAATCTTGATGAAGCCTGCTCTGGTTTTGAGTGAGAATACGGTTGTTCCTCTGGCGTAACCTCGCGAAAATACGGTCATCCTCTTCCCCGGATTGAGCTTGAATCTCGTTTCAGATTCGCTCTCCGTCTTCCAATTTGTGTGTCCAATTGCCCGATACCCTAGCCGTTAGGTTGGGTTTAAACGCCTCAATTTGCCTTTAATTGCGCTTAAGCGGGTTACGATCATGAGATTGCAGACAGCAGGAGAGATCGCGCTAGGAACTGCCATTTTACTCGCAGTACAACTGAATGTTTTAGAAAGAGCGATCGCTCTCACTTTAACGGGTTCCTACGGCACCTGGAGCAACCCCAGACTAGAAAATAATGCCAATCCTCATGGCAATATTATCTATCATCAAGCTGGATTGAACGGACAAATTGAAAACCAAATTCTTTGGGGCGTTCCTTTAGGGCCTGGCGCACCTAAGAGTGGTTTAGGATTTACAGGGGTGAGTCCTACAAATTTAAGTTCGGGACAAGTTTTTCAACTGGGAACCCTCCGACATTTTAATAACCCTGTTTTTCCCCCTTCTGTGACGGATGTTGAATTAAATATTGTTTTAGGGTTTACGAGTCTTAACTTCAATCCCACCTTTACCTTTAACTTCAATCTTTGGGAAACGCCGAATATTGAGCCTTGCCCATTTGTAAGTATTGTACCCTGTGCCGATCGCCTGTCTTGGACGAATGCGATCGCCTCCAACAGCTTCTTTATCGATGGCTTAGAATATCGCTTAGAATTACTTGGCTTTAAGCATAGCGCTAACAGTCCGATTGTCACTGAATTTATCTCTCAAGAAAATCAGACGAACACGGTTGCACTGTTTGGCAGGCTGATTGAAATCAACACCCCTCCTCGACTGGATGCCTTTTTGCTCAATGGTCAAAATGTCAATGTTTTGAGAATTCCAGAAGGCTCATCTGTAGACGCCACCTTATACGCAACTGACCAACAGAAATATGATGATATAACCTTTTTTGTTAACGGTCAAAATCGCGGAACCGACTATACCGATACAACGGGCTATCGCAGCATTACCACTCCTTTAGGCACCTTTAAAGATAACGGAACTTTTACCTATACTGCTCAAGCTCGCGATAGTCGAGGAGCCAATAGTAACACAATTACTAAAACTGTTGAAGTTTATAATGTTGCTCCCACGATTTCACCCTTTCATTACGTTATTAATGAAGGCGATTCATTAGTAGCAACTCTGCAAGCAACCGATCCTGGTGCCGATGCAGTTACCTTTTTCTTAGATAATCGTCAAGTGGGTACCGACTGGCGAACGAGTGGCATTCGTTCAGCAAATGTTAACTTAGGAACCTATGCAAATAATGGCGAATTTACCTATCTCAGCCATGCCATTGATGATGATGGAGGACGGAGCAATACGGTTGTTAACCGGGTTACAGTTTTAAACGTTCCGCCAACTTTAACGGCTTTTGAACTAAACGGTTTAGATCGGGATATTATTATCGATCAAGGACAGTCGGTATCGGCTCAATTGAAGGCAACCGATCCGGGCAAATATGATAGTATTAGCTTCTTCCTTAACGGACAGTTTCAGGGTACAGATTCTACCATTACCACTGGCGAGCGTCGAATTTCCTCCCATTTAGGGACATTTTACGATCCAGGTACTTTTTCTTATAGTGCTTTAGCTCAAGATAGCGATCGCGCTTATAGTAATACCCTAAATCGTCGGATCGTTGTCCGCAATGTTGCACCAACCATTACCCGTTTGACAGGCGACTTATTTGTTACGGTTGGAGAAACGTTTGCTTTTGGCGCAACAGCCTTCGATCCTGGAATTAATGATATTTTGACGTTTGCTTGGGATTTAAATGGAGATGGCTATTTTGATGATTTTATCGGAGCTAGCGGTAGTTGGGCATTCCTAGAACCCGGTAATTATCAAATAGCGCTCAAAGTGTTTGATAATCATGGTGGCACCACTTACGGTTCTTTCAAGGTGGCGGTATCTGCACCTCCAACGCCAACTCCCACTCCCACTCCGACACCAACTCCGACTCCCACTCCAACGCCAACTCCGACACCAGAACCCACACCAACGCCAACACCGGAACCCACACCAACGCCAACACCGGAACCGACGCCGACTCCAACGCCAGAACCCACGCCAACGCCAACGCCAACACCGGAACCAACACCAACACCAACGCCAATACCAGAACCTATTTCTGTACCAGAACCTTCCGTTCATTTAGGACTTTTAGGGTTAGGCGGACTTTTTGCGATCCGCAAGCGAATTAGTGTAGCAAAGAGGTATCGTAAACTGCTGTAGCTAGCAGGATTGAGGTGATATTGGGTTTTGGAGCATCAACCCAACCTATAGGTGCTATTCATTCATATTACGGTAAGTCGCAACAGCCGAGGGAGAAATGCGGTTGAGATAGCGGAAAATCCAGTATTTAAAAACCGTATCCAGGATAACGGGGAAAGTTGCAATGAATAGAAAGATGAATTCTCGACTTTCGGGTAAGCCTAAATGACGGGAAATTCCTTCTAGAATAACTTCCCAACCATGCGGGGAGTGAAACCCAACAAACATATCCGTAAATAGGATAATAATGAAGGCTTTGGCACTATCGCTTAAGCCATAGACAACATCATCAAGGAAAGATTTAACGACTTCAATCTCGCGTTTGCTGGTGACAACTACGAGACAAAACGCCATAAATGAAAAGAGATCTGCGAAAATATTCTTAATAGAGTCGGCACTGCGATCGCGATATTCTCGTTGAATCTCAACCGCACGTTCTTCTAGGCGTTCTTCCATTTCCTCATCTGTCAGTTCGGGAATTCTGCCGGTTAGGTGTTGAAAATGGAGTTTTCTTTCATAGCGTTCTAAATCAACAAAGGCTTCCTCCTCCATTTCAGTGTTTAGAAAAATCTCAATCCTTCCTTGATTCTTGAGGTTATCAATTGCTGGCCCAATGACAAAGTTTTTCGTAATTTGTTGAGTCAGCAGCGGAATTAAAATCATTAAAAGAAGGAAGCGCAGCGAAATAACAGTCTTAAATTTAGAAACCCGAAAGTTCTTAATCAGTTCTTCTTCGGCTCTGGGGTCGAGTTCATTTCTAACGCGGCTTAAGGTGCCTAAGATAGAACGAGGAAGAAAGCTCGATTTATCGACAATTGTTTCCTGGTTGGCAACTGTTTCTATGTTCGGATAAGGGCTGGCAGGCGGCTTGACTGCATTATCATTAATTGGCGTTTTACTAACGACTTGATTGGGCGGTTTGGGAATAGAAATTAAGGCTTGAGATTGCTGAGATTTGCGAGAATAGCGACGTAATATCTCATCAATAAACCTTAATTTTTCTAGAGTCATTGCCGAGCGATCTTGGGAGTTGAGGAGCGATTTATCTTCACCCTGTCCCAGCTTTTTGACAGAATCGCTAATAATAGAATGGCTGAGATTAAACTCAGATAAGCGGATTTTTGCTGCGTTTAGGTTATTCTTGAGTTCTCTTTTAAAGTAAACAACTTCGCTATCGCTAAATTGCCCGACGGTGAAGTCTACCTTGCTGCCACCAAAATAGGTATCTTCAATTGCCTTAATTTTTAGAACCGCCTCATATGCATCTTCGAGCGCGCGTTCTGGCGTATCCCAAAACCACCGACTAGACGAACGAAAATAAGCTCTAAACTTATAAAAAATAGAGGTTTTCATCGGGTACAATAGAGGAAGTTAGAGTCAATCAATTTTGGGGCTTGAGTCAGTTGTTGGCTTCTAGGGAAAATCATTCATTACAGACCATTGCTCAAAAGTCATTGGCTTTTTCCCCAAACTGAGAATTGTTTTGCGTTAGAGTAGCCAGTATCTTATCAAAATTTAGTCTAAAGGCGACCTGTGAGTGCTGAGTCAACTTGGATAATCGGTTCTGTCCGCAGTGGGAAAACCACCCGCCTGATGCAAAAGTTTCAGGCCAATCTTGAAGCCGTGCAAGACCAATGTCAACCCGCTATTGTACCTCCTATTTTGGTATTTGCAGCGAATAGCGATAACCGCATTGTCCTAGCCGAACGGTTAGTCGAGGCGATCGCTGGAACCTATCCTATCCAAACCACCACCCCTTTAGGCTTCACCATTGATGAAGTCTTGCTATTTTGGCCGCTATTAATTGAAAGCTTAGACCTGAGAGCGCAGTTTCCCATGCGCCTGCGTCCAGAAACCGAGCAAGAACTTGCCACGCAACTGTGGCATTTAGCCCTCACCCAAGGCGGGCTGCAACAGGAAGGGGTGAGCGAGTATCGCATGGTGCGGCGTACTTTAGACTTATACGCCCTCAGCAGCGCGGCGGGAGTTCTCCCCGAACAAATTGCCGAACTTTTAGAAACAGGCTTTGCAGAAACCCAAGGAAGCCCCGCCCTGTGGCGAGCAATGGGAGAGGCTATTTTAGAATGGCGACAGTGGTGTTTAGAACGCGGCTTTCTGAGTTACGGGTTAGTCTCAGAACTTTACTGGCGACACCTGCTTCCCAACCCCCGCTATCAGCAACACCTGCTCAAACGCTATCGCTTTGTCTGCGCCGATGATGTCGATGAGTATCCAGCGATCGCCCTTTTCCTATTTGAATTTCTCCTCAAGGCGGGCGTCGGCGGCTGCTTCACCTACAACCCCAACGGCGGTATTCGCTTAGGCTTAGGAGCCGATCCCAAATATTTGAGCAGTTTAGCCCGATATTGCCAAATTGAAGCCCTCAGCGAGCAGCCCACTCGCGGTTTAGCCGCCGACTGGGGGGAAACCTGCGTTAACCGCGTGCTTCAGCCCTTGTGGAGCGAACCCGTAAGCCTAAGCGCGCCAGAAATTCAGGTTCTTTCCACCCCATCGCGATCGCAACTCTTGCGCCAAACCGCCGAAACCATTATTAACGCCGTCGAACGTGCAGAAGCCGCCCCCCAAGAGATCGCCATCATTACCCCCGGTTTAGATGCGATCGCCCGCTACACCCTATCCGAAATTTTAGGTAAAGCCGGAATTGAAACCACCCTGCTCAACGATCAGCGTCCCTTAAACCAGTCTCCCCCGATCCGCGCCCTGTTAAGCCTCCTCGCCCTCGTCTATCCGGGAAATGGGCGCTTGCTGAACCGAGATGCGATCGCTGAAATGCTCGTCATCCTCAGTTCGGCCCCCAACCCCGAACAACCCACCCTTTACACCCCAGACATCGACCCCGTGCGCGCCGGACTGCTTGCAGACCATTGTTACGCCCCCAGTCCAACCCAACCCCGCCTGCTTCCTCCCCACACCTTCCCCCGTTGGGATAGACTCGGCCATCGCGCCACCACCGCCTATCAACACCTCCAGGAGTGGATCGAACAGCAGCAAGAACAACTGCAAAACCGCCTGCTCCCCACTCCCCTCGTCCTTCTAGATCGGGCTATTCAGCGCTTTTTGTGGAGTGGTACCCATTTGTCTTACGAACAACTGGCGAACCTGCGGGAACTGGTGGAAACCGCCCAACATTATTGGGAAGTCCAAAGCCGCCTCCCCACAACCCCCGACAGCCGATCCAACCCCATCGGACAATTTATCGAACTGCTGCGGCGCGGAACCGTCAGCGCCAACCCCTACCCCGTCCGTTCCCTGCGATCGCCTCAACAGAGCGTCATCCTCGCCACCATCTTTCAGTATCGCCTCAGCCGCATGAGCCATCGCTGGCACTTTTGGCTCGATGCAGGTTCGCCCCTGTGGTTGAAAGGTGGGGCGGCGGTTCTCTTTGGCGCGCCCCTATTCCTCCAAGATCGCCTGAATAAACCTTGGACAGAAGCCGATACCGCCCAAGCCGACGAGGAACGCTTAAAGCGCATTCTCCTCGATCTTCTCAGCCGTACAGAAGAGCGTCTATTTCTCTGCCATAGCGACTTAGCCACCAACGGACAAGAACAAACCGGCCCCTTATTATCCCTAGTTAATAGCGCCGTTCCCCTCAGTTCAGAACCCCAAAGCCCAGTTTTCACCCTTTGAGGTGGTCAGCACTTGCAACCGCTCGTTAAGATTATTCATAATCGGTGCGAAAGTGAGGAGATTATGGCGATCCATTGGTTGCAAGCCCTAGAAGTGGGTAAATATCTAGTTAGTCAGCGACTCCAGGGGCGCAAGCAGTTTCCCCTCGTATTAATGCTCGAACCCTTATTTCGCTGTAACTTAGCCTGTTCCGGGTGCGGTAAAATTCAGCATCCGCCGGAAATTCTCAAGCAACACCTCTCCCCGGAAGAGTGTTTTGCAGCGGTTGAAGAATGCGGCGCGCCTGTGGTTTCTATTCCCGGCGGCGAACCCTTGATGCACCCGCAGATCGATCGCATTGTGCAAGGGTTAGTTGAGCGTAAAAAGTTTGTTTACCTCTGCACCAATGGGTTATTACTCGAAAAAAGCTTAGATAAGTTTCAGCCTTCTCCGTATCTGAGTTTTAGCGTTCACCTCGATGGGTTGCGGGAATTGCACGATCGCTGTGTGGATCGCAATGGGGTATTTGATATTGCAGTGAAGGCGATCCGGGCTGCAAAAGCTAGGGGGTTCCGCGTCACAACCAACACCACGGTGTTTGAGGGAGCCGATCCGCAGGAAATGCAGAAATTCTTTGATTACTTGGCTACCTTGGGCATTGATGGGATGATGATTTCTCCCGGTTACAGCTATGAGTGGGCCCCGGATCGAGAGCATTTCCTCAAGCGCGAACAA
The DNA here is from genome assembly GCF_001746915.1 of Desertifilum tharense IPPAS B-1220. NCBI lineage: Bacteria > Bacillati > Cyanobacteriota > Cyanophyceae > Desertifilales > Desertifilaceae > Desertifilum > Desertifilum tharense. Next base: position 78,359 of record NZ_MJGC01000037.1, on the reverse strand, counting down.
ACCCGCGCCCTCTTTCGAGAAATTTTAGCCCCCTACAAAGCGGGTCAAAAACGCTGGAATTTTAATCATAGTCCGTTGTTTCTCGACTTTTTGACCGGACAGAAAGAGTATGACTGTACGCCCTGGGGAAGTCCGAGTTATAGCGTTTTGGGCTGGCAAAAACCCTGCTATCTGCTGAATGAAGGTCACTATAAGACTTTTAAGGAATTACTCGATCATACTGACTGGACGCAATATGGCCAGCGCAGCGGCAATCCGAAATGTGCTGACTGTATGGTACATTGCGGCTATGAGCCTACGGCTGCAATGGATTCGATGGAACCCGTGAATATTGGGCGATCGCTAGGGGCGTTGTTCGGAGTGGGGAGTTGATCGCCTTAGCAATAACAATGATTCCCATCTTAGGCGCGATCGCCTTTTACCTAGCTTGTGCTTGGCAGACTCGCGCCTTTTTGCATTCGCCCGAACCCCCGCAAACTCCTTTAAGTGAAGGAATTTCCATCCTCGTTCCCATCTGCGGTATTGATGAAGGGGCTTGGGAAAACTGGACTTCTTTGTGCAAGCAAGATTATCCCCATTATGAGGTTCTTTTTGGAGTTGTCGATCCGCAAGATCCGGCAGTTCCTCTACTCGAAAAACTAGCAGATACATTTCCCCATCAGGTTCGCCTGTTTATTGGACTTGAACCTAGGGGAATTAACCACAAAGATAGTACGCTTTCCTATCTGTTAGAGGCGATGCGCCATGAGGTTATCGTTTTTGTCGATAGCGATATTTGCGTTTCTCCAGATTACCTGCAAACTGTAACCGCCCCGTTACGCGATCGCGAGGTGGGGATGGTGACTTGTGCTTTTGTCGGACGCGATCCGCAGTTTGTCACCTCGGCTTTGGCTTCATTAGGTCGCTGCTGCGATTTTATCCCTAGCGCCTTGGTTGCTCAAGCCCTCGATGGCGGGTTGCGGTTTGCAGTCGGCGCAACGATGGCGATCCGCAAGTCAACCTTAGAAAAAGCAGGCGGTTTGCACCTCAGCCGCATTGGTTCAGACTATAACTTAGGCAAGCGGACTGCCCATACAGGCGATCGCGTTAAACTGTCTCGCTATCTGCTGGAGTCGGATACGGGCAAAGAAAGTCTAAAACAATTGTGGAACCGCGAGTTACGCTGGGCAAGAACCATCCGCTTCAATCGCGGCCCCATTTATTACACCATGATATTTTGCTATGGGGCGGTCTTCTGCTTACCCCTGTTAATCCTATCTGGGTTTGCACCGTGGGCGATCGCTCTGACCCTCTTCACGTTCGCCCTCCGATACGCCCAAGCCGCGATCGCCATTTTTGAGCTAAATTGTCCTAATCTCCGGCGCTGGCTAGTTCTTCTCCCCTTGCGGGATCTGTTGAGTTTCGCAGTTTGGACAATAGGCTGTTTCGGAAATACCATCTATTGGCGAGGGCGCAAGTTACGCATTGTTGAAGATGGCATCATTGAACCCTACTAAGAGGGGAGTTGGGAGTTGGGAGTTGGGAGTTGGGGAAGAAGAGGATGGGGGGATGGGGGGAAGAAGAGGATGGGGGGATGGGGAGGTGGGAGAATAGGGGGAAGAAGAGGGAGTTGGGGAACCTATGCTCCTGAAATGTTTAACGAGCGCCCCGGCTCATCGCTGTGACGCGCTGGGAATTGTGAAATACCCCAATTCCGACGATTTCGGGCATAGGCGGCTTAGTCTCCACTTTGACGACTCTAGCCATACAAACAAAGACGGTTTCATCAAAGAGGTGAAACGTTAGCCAAGGTCTTTCTAACAGCAGTTGGACTTGTTCTCTAAACTCATCCGGCGTTAGGGGGATGGTAAATGAATCAGACTGACCATTGTCATAATGAAAAGTAACTTCAGTGACATCATCGGTTCTGAACATCGTTAAATGAGCCTTTGCGAAGGTTGTTTGTAGCTTATCTCAGAATATCGCTGGCTTGAACGGCCTGTAGCACACCTTCACCTTCAAGTAAGGTGGCTGGAGGTCGCAGTTCTAAGTTGAGGACGTTGGCCGGGTTGATAAAATAGGTGCGATCGCTCGTGTTGATCGTCCACCAGTTTTCTTGCAAAAAGCGCCGCAAGGACATGCGGACATCCTGGGCGGTTGTGGCAATTGAGCCGTCGGAGGTGGCAATTTCAAAGACTTGGTACTGACCATTCACGTAATGAACCACTAGCTCGAAGCTTCCGGATCTAACGGTAGGTGGAGTTTGCATCTGTATTTTCAACTTAGGGGAATTGAGCATAAGTCTAGGCTAAAACTCCACCCATGTTGCTCAAATCCCAAATTTTGATAAAACTGATGGGCGCGATCGCGTTTGAGATTGGAAGACAGGGTAATCTTATAGCATCCGGCTTCGCGACAAATCCGCGCCACTTCTTGCATCATCGTTCGACCGATCCCTTGACCTCGATATGGGGGAAGAACGACAACGCTATCCAGTAAGGCTTCGCAAGCGCCATTTCGCAGAAAGGTGGGGACAATGAGTAGGCTAAAACAACCCACAGGTTCGCCTGCTAACTGAGCCAAGTAATAATGATAGTTCGGAATTTGGCAAATCCGCTCAAAAATAGCTTGCATCTGCCCTTCAGACAACTGCAATTCGCTGTCTAATTCAGACAACAGCACCTGAAGTATGGGTAAGTCATTCTGGGTGCAAAGGCGAAACTGCAAGTCCATAGCTTCAGCGGGAAAACTTCAGGGCTAATGCGATCGCGAGGGTTGGCAATTCGGGCAAAAATGGGCCGAACGTCCTGCAACCTTCACGCGCACGATCGGGGTTTCGCAAACGCGACAGGGTTCGCCCGTGCGATTATAAACCCAAGCCACGCCGCCATAGTTGCCGTTAATGCCTTGAGCGTTGAGGAAGGTGCTAAAGGTGGTTCCGCCCACTTGGATGCTGGCTTGCAAGACTTGAATCACAGCCGTTCTGAGGCGTTCTATTTGGTCGGGTTGGAGTTGAGAACATGGGGTTAACGGCGGAATGCGACTGATAAATAAGGCTTCATCAGCATAGATATTCCCGACTCCTGCCACGATCGCTTGATCGAGTAAGGCGCTTTTAATGGGGCGCTGGCGGCCTTTGAGCCGTTCTCTGAGGTACTGTAGGGAAAATGCCTCGGAAAAGGGTTCTGGGCCTAATTTTTGCAGTCCTGTGATGATGTTTTCAGGGGGGGTGTTGGGGGGAACCCCCCACATTTGTCCGAAGGTGCGTTGATCGACAAAGCGCAATTCGCGATCGCCCTCAAAAAACAAGCGGACTCTGGTGTGTTTCTGTAAAGGGGTTTCTCGATCTAACCACAGGAGTTGCCCGGTCATCCGCAGGTGAACCCCTAGCCAGCCTTTGGGTTCAGCGGTGCTGTTCTGGAGTTGGGCGAGTAAATATTTCCCGCGTCGGTGCCATTGGGCAATGCGGGTTTGGGTGAGGTTTTCAATAAAGGCGATCGCAGAAATGGGGTGGGCAACTGTACTGGGTCGCAATACATCCCCACCCCAAATGTTCTGACCCAAGGTCAGTTGATTTAAACCTAGACGGACTGTTTCAACTTCAGGCAGTTCCGGCACAGTCTAACGAGATTCCGTACCTTGGTTGGGATCGCCCTCTACAGGCTGTCTGTTCGCATCCGGCGAGTCTGGTGAAGCAGATTGTTTTTCTCCACTTTCAGTCCCTGTACCCGTTCTGCGTTGAGCAGGTTCGGCTTTTTGTTTGCCACTAGAAGCACTTGCAGGGACTTTAGCCTTACCTTTGGGGGCCTCAATCTCTAGAAGTTCTTCAACTGCAAAGTTGTTGGTGTTAATTCCTGCATAATTAACTTTCTCAAAGCGCACAATCACTGGATAAATGATGCCGCTTTGGTCTACAGTCGCAACCGTCCCTACATCCTGAAACCAGTAAGATTCCTTACGGAGAATCCGAACTTTAGAACCACGTTGAACCATGAGTGCTGTTCCTTTGTTCTTCTTATGTAAACTTAACCTTTGTATCGGTTGCTTTTCAGCGTACTAGAAGAGGGAGACGCTCTGAACAGTCTGGGTTTTAAGTTTTGTTGCTATTCTCTCCACCGCACGCGGACAAAATGAGCCGAACGACCCCACAAGTCTTGTGTGGCGGCGATTTCTGCAATCTCCAGGTTAAACGGAATTGCTGTAGTAATGTAACGTTGGGCTAAACTTCCTACATCCGGGGCCAGTTGGGTTGCGGCCGTGGCAGCAACGCCCAAGGCGAGTAGCTGCTCGATGGGGCCTTTCGGTAAAATCAGATGGGTTCCTACGGCTACCCCAGCGGCTAGCAACATTCCCACGGATAGGTTTGTCCCGCAACGCGGATGCACCGCTAAATCCCATTCTCCGCGCGTAATGCGTTCTAAGGCCGTCTGGACGGCGCGGCGAAGTTGGGCGATCTGAACGTTACCGTAGAGGTAAAATCCTTCATCGGTAGACATTCCCCCCAAGGCGTTTTCTTCGGTAGTGGGGACTCCATTGGGGGTTTGATTGCTCAGTACCCATACGGTTGCGTGTTCTAAGGCGTGAACTTGACGCAACATTAAGATTTCTTTTAAACCCGGAATAAAATTGAGTTGCTGAAGTAATTCGCTATCCTGAGTCGCGCTAGGGGCAAAGTCAAAAGGAGAGGTGGGGTTCCAAGCCGCATTTGTCATGGTTGGAAGACTCTAAGCTAGTTGGGTATTTTCCACTCTAACAAGGCGGATTGCAAATGGGCGAAGTGCGAGCCTAAATCCACAGCCTCACCAGTTGATAGGCAAGCGCTAAAATCAGAGGCACAATAATCGGGATAGCCACAATTAAGCCTGATTCACCAAACTGAAGCTTTTGATCGTCTGCTTTGAGTAGGGCAACGACCGCTACAACACCAATCAAAATCCAGATACACGCAAAAACGATAAAAATAGCATATCCCAGGTCTGGCATCATCGTTTCCCCAACCGTCCTCTAGTTCCAGGTTAACGTTTCTGCTAAACGCGAATCCCAAATTCACCCGATAGGAGGATAAGGCAGATGAAACTCGAAGATCGATCGCCAGAAACTCTAGATGAAATTTAAATTTTATTTAAAGTTTTTATGAGTAATTTATAAACTTTTCGGGAAAAGAGTTGTTGAAGGTTGTTATTAGGGCTTAGACTAACTGGGTGAGGTATCCTAAAATCAACCAAAAGCTAAGACAAACTGAGTAAAAAATCGCTAAAAACTATCCTTTTATTCGATCAAAACAAACTCAAGAGATACTAGGGAATGGAAACAGCACAGCTTCAAATAGATATTGAGCAAGTTTTAAGTTTAATTCTGAATCAAGGCCCTGAAGTAATCGCTCATTTGACAGCAATCTTGCAGTCAATTGTTCAGGGGGCGGGTATATTAGGGGGCATTGCTACCCTTGTATCGAGGTCACCTGCACTTGTAGAAATGGCGAATCAATTACTTGCCTTAATTAGCGCAGGGGCTACAATCCCTGAAATAGCTGCTGCCCTGGCTGAATTTGCAAATACTGTAGGAGTATCTGCTCAAGCAATTATGAGCTTGCTACAACTTCTTGCTAGCTTACTATTGGTATAGTTTTTTCTAAGAGTTGATCGTCGCTCTATAGTTGCTCAAGGGACTGAATACTACAGAATTTATAGCTAGCTAAGGCTTATCAGGAAATTCTACTAAACTAGCGCCACATCTTCAACCTCATCTCGCAAGTGTGCCATAACGCGATCGCGATAGTCTTGAAAGATAGGTTGACGCTTAATTTGGTAAGTCCGGTTGCGGGGTAAATTAATCTCAATTTCCGTTCTCACCGTTCCCGGATGCGAGGTTAGCACGTAAATGCGTTGCGATAGGAAAACCGCCTCCTCAACATCGTGGGTAATCATCAGAATACTGGTTTTGGTTTGTTCCCACAGTTGCAAAAGGAACTGTTGCATGGTTTCCTTGGTTTGTACGTCTAACGCGCCGAAGGGTTCGTCCATTAAAAGAATTTTAGGCTGAGACGCTAACGCTCTGGCGATCGCCACCCGCTGCTTCATCCCCCCAGACAACTCCTTGGGTAAAGCCTGGGCGAACTTTGATAAGCCAACCACCTCTAGATAATAAGCCACCCGCTGCTTTCTCTGGGCTGCACTCACCCCTTGCAGCTTTAAGCCAAAACCCACATTTTCAGCAATATTCATCCAAGGGTATAGTGTATAGCTTTGAAACACCATGCCGCGATCGGCCCCCGGCCCTGTCACGCGCATTCCATCCACGCGCACATCGCCAGAACTCGGCGTTTCTAACCCAGCTATCATCCGCAACAGCGTAGACTTCCCAGAACCGGAAGCCCCCACCGCACAGACAAATTCTCCCTCCTCAATATGCAAATTAATATCTTTCAGCGCAACCAAGGGGCCGCGTTTCGTCGCAAACTGTTTGTAGAGTTGAGTGACTTCTAAATGCATAACTAAGTGCTGAGTAGAAAGTGCTGAGTGCTGAGTGGGAAGACAGTGCTGAGTTCTCAATAAGTATCTAGAACAATAGCCGATTTACTTTTATCCCCCCATCTCCCCATCCCCCCATCTCCCCACCTCCCCACCCTACTTATTAGCCCAACGGCAGGAAAGGTGCAGTAACAAGCGAAACAATAAGTCGATGGCTAAACCAATTAAGCCGATGACAATTAAACCGGCGAAGATTTGATCGGTTTTTAAAAAGCGTTGTGCTACACTAATGCGTCGTCCTAAACCTTCGGTAGCGGCGACTAATTCTGAAACAATCACTAAGTTCCAAGATGCAGCCATGTTTACCCGCCCTGCATCAATAATATTCGGCAGAATGTAGGGGGTAATGACTTGCAAAAGAACTTGCAGGCGTTTTCCGCCGAGAGTATAGGTGGTTTCAATTAAATCTTTGGGAACGAATTTAACCGCATCCGCCACCATTAAGGTATTGAAGAAAAAAGTACCGATGAAAATAAGTAAAACTTTGGGAACTTCCCCTAAGCCAAAATAGAGAATTAATAGCGGAATAAAAGCGGGGGCGGGCATATAGCGTACAATGCCAATAATCGGTTCTACTAAAGCCCGAACGCTGGCGAAGGTTCCCATTAAAATTCCTAGAGGAATGGAGAACAGGGCAGCCATAAAAAAGCCAGCTAAGACTCGAAAAAGGCTATATACTATGTCTTTGGGTAATTCTCCGGTTGACCATAAAGTTTGAATGGCTTGACCCACTTGCGCCGGACTGGGGAGAAATAAAGGCTGAACAATTCCTGAATTGGCGATAATCAACCATAGGAGAAACGGTACGGCGATTGATAGTACCATTAAAGTCCAAGCTAACGGTTTAGGAATATCTTCAGCAATCCGCCAAAAGACCGTTTTAGATAACATTTTGGGCGGTCGGGTTTGCAAGTATTCAGGAGTAGAGTTCATGGTGAGGTAGAGGTAAGCGGTAGAACGTTAGCGAACCGAAAACGTTAACTTTTTTGCTGCTTTTCCTGATAAGCTTTAACAAAGCGATCGTCAAAGAGTTGATTGAGGTCTGGTGCCGATTGAATGAGACCCGAATCGACTAAAAATGTACTAATTTGTTCGGCTGCGTAAGGTAATGCGGTCATGTTATTTCCGGCGCTAAAAGCTTTCAGGTTATCTTCTAGGCTAAAAATTGTTGTTCCCGCGTCATATTCCTGGTATTCAGCAACCGATACCCCTGCCCGTCGTGCCATAATCTCTAAAGCGCGATCGCGATTTTCTTCGATATAGTTCAAAATATCGAACCAGGTATTGACTAACCCTTGCACGGCTTCAGGTCTTTCGTTAATTAGTCTACGAGTTACCACCAAATGGTCTGGAATTGCCCCCGGATAGTCTGCTGAACTAAAGAGTTCTCGACTTCCCGGACGCTGTAAAGCTTGCGTGGTGAAAGGCGCAAAAACGCCTACAGCATCCACTTGTCCGGCGACAAAAGCGGCGGCGGCTGCACCCGTTTCTAGGGGTTGAATAGAGACATCATTTGCCGTTAAGCCTGCATCTTTAAGTCCTAGAAGTAACAGAAAATGGTCTACTGTTCCTTCTTCAACGGCGATGGTTCTACCTCGTAAATCTGTAATTGAATTAATCCCTTCTCGGACAATAATTTTATCGTTGCCTGTGGAGTTATCGTTGGTTAAAACAATGACTTGATCGGCTCCTGCTGCGACCGAACTGATGGTATCATTAAGGGTCTGAGTATTCGCATCTAACTGTCCGGCAGCTAAGGCATTAATTGAATCTAAATAGCCATCAAACCAGCGCAAATTGACATTGACATTATTTGCTGCAAACAAGTTTTCCTCTTGGGCAATTTGCCAGGGAATCCAACCCGGCCAAGCGCTGAAACCCATATTCACAACTGCACTTAATGCGGTTTCTGTTCCGGTGACATTTGCAGTCGAACTGGGTTGAGAATTATTGCAACTCACAATTAGCGTTAAACTGGCTAAAAATAGAGCGAATAATGAGTAAAGATTGCGAACTTTCATTCCTTTCTCTCCTAATTTTAGATTGGGGAATTGAATTCTTAAGATGATTAAGCGTGATGCAGGGAAAGGGGTTTAGGAGATGGCGATTGAACTTGAGAAGCTAGCCAATTAAACCAAGTTTCTAAGCCTTCCCCCGTTTTAGCGGAAACGGGAATAAGAGTAACGTGAGGATTGATTTGACGCACGTTTTCTTCAATCCGTTTTAAGTCAATTTCCAAATATGGGGCTAAATCCATTTTGGTGATTAATAGACAATCCGCCTCTTGGAACATCACCGGATATTTAAGCGGTTTATCTTCGCCTTCGGTAATGCTGAGAAGAGCAACTTTCGCGTGTTCGCCAACTTCAAACTCCGCCGGACAAACTAAGTTACCGACATTTTCGACGAGAACTAAGTCAAACTCGGCCGGGTTATATTCATGTTCGAGGCGGTGAATTCCTCCCGCTACCATTTTGGAGTCGAGGTGACAAGAACGACCCGTATTAATCGCAATCACGGGAACGCCGTATTGTCGCAGTCTGTCGGCGTCTAATTCTGTGGTCATATCCCCTTCAATCACGGCTATTTTGAGTTGAGGGCTGAGGGCGGCTAGGGTGCGTTCTAAAATCGCCGTTTTTCCCGCCCCTGGACTACTCATCAGGTTTAAACAGGTAATTCCCCATTTGTCAAAATGCGCCCGGTTGTGGTCTGCGCCTGCTTGGTTGGCGTGGAGTAGGTTAACGCCTAACGCAACATCAAAGGTTTGGTGCATGGGTTCTCCTCAAATTAGTTCAACTGGGTGATAGAGTGATTGCTGCATTCAATCCGGTCAATTTTTAATTCCCGACCGGAAAGAATGCGTTCCATTGGAGACTGACAGTGCGGACAAGCGTAATGCAAGCCGATTTCTGGGCTATACTCTTGCTGACAGCGATCGCAATAAGCAATCAAGGGCGTTTCTTGAATCACCAATTGCGTCCCGGCTAAAAAGGTGTTGCGCGTCTGGACTTCAAAGGCAAATTGCAGACTCACGGGTTCAACGCAGGTAAACTGACCCACAATTAAATGAACCTTTTCAATTTGGGGCGCTTCTGGTTGGGTTTCCCACCAATCTTTGAGGGTGAGAATTAGCGCCTTCGTCATGTCTGTTTCGTGCATGGCTTTTAGAATGTTATTGCCACTCGCTAACCAATTCGGGCGTAGCTTCTGGGTGAATATAAGCGGCTTTTTGCTGGCGCGGAAGTTGACCCGATACCACCAAATGCGCCATCGTGTCGCAAATTACGCGAGTCGCCATTAACGAAGTCATATCGCTGACATCGTAGGGGGGAGAAACTTCCACCACTTCTAGACCGCAAACAGGGGCTTTTTGCACAATTTTGCCCAGTAGATATAAGGCTTCGCGGGGCATCAAGCCGCCCGGTTCCGGCCAACCCGTACCGGGGACAAACCCTGCATCAATGCAATCAATATCAAAGCTGATGTAGACGCAATCGGTACCATCTAACGCCCGGTCTAGGGCAAAATCTACCGCAGCATCTAACCCCATTTCCGTAATATCGGTCACGGTCAAGATATTGGTAGACCGTTCGCGACACACTTTGACGCCTTGGCGGGGAACTTGCCAACCGCCAATCCCCAGTTGCACTAAATTTTTGGCAGGTGCATTCTTAATATTGGTGGCGTGGAACCACGGACAGGTGTGCATCCGTTCGTCTAAGTCGGTTTCTTGGGTATCCACATGGCGGTCAAAATGGATAATCCCCATTTTCTTATCCCCCAGGTGGCGACAGACACCGCGAACTGTGGGAAAGCCGATGGAATGGTCGCCGCCTAAAATAATCGGGAATGCGCCAGAACTGAAGACATGGGCGACGGCTTTGGAGATTTGGTCAAAAGACTTTTCGTTATTGGCGGGAATGGTAAACACATCGCCGACATCGCAGAGGGTGATTTGTTCGCGTAAATCTACCCCCAATTCAAAGTTATAGGGCGTGTACAGGGCGGAAATACGGCGAATTCCTTGGGGGCCAAAACGCGTCCCCGGACGGTAGGTGGTCCCGGAGTCGTGGGGAACGCCCATAATGGCGACATCGTATTCCCCGACCTTGCGGACATCTTCTAGGTAGGGGGCTTTGAGAAAGGTGTTAATTCCGGCATAGTGGGGGAGTTCGCCACGCGAGAAAGTGGGGATGGTGCGATCGCGAATACTCTCAGCCGCTTCTAACCCGTATTCTAACCCGCGATTGACCTCTTGTTGCCATCCCGTTAACGGTAAGTTGCGTTCCTTTTCTAACGCGCGGTTGGCTTCGGTTGAATGTCCGTTGAGTTGATAGTCAGGACGCTGAAAGGGGGGTTGTTCGCTCATAACCTTACTTAAACTCTAAAAAGTGAAAAGCCCAGGATAGTCACAGACAGAGACATTTCTGCTGTTCCCTCCCGGGCTTTTCTCCCGCCGTGTAGCCACCCAGTTTTAGATTAAATCTTTAATCGCTGTCGGTTGGCCTGCTTCTCTCGGACCAGTCATTTCCACGCCCACCGTTAGAAATCGGAACCCTAGAAGCAATTGATTGATTTGTCTATCCTGAGTTGGCAGTGAAACTCACCGCTCGATAATCAAAATCCTTTGATTGCTTATTACTAATAGCAAGACTTTTCTCGGCAAAAAGTATCTGAAGTTACTAAATACCCAAAAAAGGGGAGGGCATCTTTCTAGACGCGCTTTGGAGAAACGGCTAGGTAAAAATGCGCCTAGTGGGGATAGGTGCCCCAGTCCCAAAGAAAAAGGGAAGTGCTTTACACTTCCCTGAATCATCAAAGGGTTATCAAACTCTAGCCATTACAAAGGGGAACGCGACTAACTAGCCATTTTTTGTTGAATGCGAGCTTTAGCTTTCTTAAATTGATCGGAAAGCTCTTGCATTTGTTGTTCGCTGAAGTTTTGGCGCAGTTTGGGGAACATATCGTTTTCTTCCTCGCGAACGTGGTGCTGTACCATGTTCTTGAGTTGATCGATTTTCTGCTTGAACTCCGGCGCGCTGGGGCTGAGGGCTTTAATTTCCGCCAGCATCCGCTTCATTTCACTTTGTTCATCATACAGTTCTTGAGTATCTGGGTAATAGCTGCGAACTGCGGGATAGACGATTTCTTCTTCGGCTTCAGCGTGGGCTGTTAAGTCTTTGAACAGTTGACCGAAATATTCTTGCAGTTTTTGCGGATCGTTGCTATTGGCAATTTCCATGAAGAGGGTATCGGTTTTCCGGTGATCCATCGTGATGATCTCGGTGATGTTGATATCCTCTTTGGCGTGGCTAGCCGGACCGCCGAATACGCCCGTCAAGGCTGCAACTGCGTCTTGGACGCGGCCCCAAACGCTTTGATCCGGTTCCATTCCGGTCAATTCGCGGGTTCCCAAGATTTCCAGAACGCCTTTGAGTTGTTCTTGGTGAGCGCGGTTTTCAAAGTTTACTGCATTTAAAGGCGCGATCGCCGCTTGGACATCGGCTCCGACAACTTGTCCAGCTTTATGAATAATCAAACCCGACATGACCTGAGAATGCTTTAACAGTTCATGTTGGGCGACTTTTTCATAAGTGTTAAGTTCGTTCCCAGACATCATGCCTTGGGTTTTTTCGACCAGTTTTTGGACGGTAGAACTGGCTTCGCCGGGGTTGCCGTACTGGACAATAGTGGTTTCGATAATACCTAGATTTTTGCGATCGTCTTCAAGCATACTCCGCAAGCGATCGCGGATTTCGCCATCGTTGATCGAACTTGCTAGTTTCTCGTCGTTCTCAACAATCAGCTTTTGCAGCGCTTTCAAGTCTGCAAGCTTCATGGCGATCGCCTGACGTTTGGTATCTTCTAATGTCTTTACCATTGGTGAAATTCTCCTCTTAACAAGCAAAAAATTGCTCTGGCTTATACTTTCGCAAACTTAGACAGTCGGTTCATCCTTCTTTTGAAAGAAACCCGATTTCAGTCAAGTTCTTTACTGAAATCAAGGAAATCTTCCGATAAATTTTTGTAAAGCAAATCTATCTAAATTACCAAACAATTCTCTATCAAAGGAAGTATATCTAATCAAGTTTCTATTTCTTTCATCAGTCGGTTGATGGATTTTTTATGCGTCCAAAGTCCTATCGAGCTAGAGGGTTCCGAATGGTAACTTCCCCAGCGAACGGCTCTCTGTCATTAGGTAGATTAAAAATCAGGAGAAAATGACTATCTTGGGTTTCAAAAGTACAGATTAAGATTGACCAATCCAATGACTTTACAAGTTTTCGTCATTCATTGGTTTATCTAGAAAATTCTAAGAACATTGTTTCTGATTAATCCGACTCATTGCGATCGCTCAAGCAAAACGAACAGAACCTATGGAAACTCAAACTCCAACCTCGCAAACTCAGCACACCCCCTATCCAGACATTCCCCCAGTCATCCGCAGCCTCGATAGCGAATATGTAGATAAGGGGATCACCAGCACCGTTAACATTGCAGGTCATCCTCTCCACCCCGTTATCGTCATTTTTCCCGTAGCGTTCCTGGTGGGTGCGTGGCTGGCTGATATTGGGTACTGGTTAACCTCCGATCCGTTTTGGGCCAGAGGTGCTATTTGGTTGCTCTTAGGAGGGCTAATCACAGGACTGGTTGCGGGTATTATTGGGATGTTTGACTTTACCCGAATTAAGCGCGCTCGCAAGCATTCCGCAGGCTGGGCGCATATGTACGGTAATATTATCGCGATCGTTCTGACTGCGATTAATTTAGGCTTGCGCTGGGGAGACATGACAGAAGCCGTCATCCCAACTGGCTTAATTCTTTCAACCCTTGTAGCAGTATTGCTCGGCGTTTCCGGTTGGTTTGGGGGCGAACTCACCTTCCGTCACAAAATTGGCGTGATTGGACCGAGCAGCCAAGAATCCTAGAGATTTTGGAGGGGTAGAAATGCTGAAGCTTTTACTTTCTACCCCAACTCTATTAACGATTAAACTGACTGCGAATCTCTTCTATGCGCTTGCGGTTCACCCCCAAATCAGACCGACCTAAGCGCGAAGCCGAGCGGACGTGAATCACTTTAGGATTGTCATAAACTAAAAACTCCACATCATCGACAAATCCCATTAGTTGACTAGTAAATTCGGCGTATAAGTAATTATCCGTTTCTGCGATAATTTGAGTCTTAGGCATCGCTTGAACAATCGTTTTGATTTTTGCGATCGCTTCCGCAGCCGAAGAATTATAACTAATCGGATCGATAGAATGGACTTTATCCATCGCAGAAAGATGGCTGCAAACGCAATTGGGAGAATCTGGACATCCACCCAGTTGATTTCCTTTCACGCCTAAACTATCCGGTCGTTTCCCCGCAAAAAACTTAGCGACCATACACCCTCCAAAAACATTTGTTATTTTATCGGTGGGAGTTGCGCTCCCAAAATATTCCTTCAGTATACCCTTGAATGCTTTTATCAGTTTCCGCAAGGGCTAAACGCTTTTGGGCAAAACAACAATAGGTTAAATCTAATTCCACCCCGACATACCGCCGTTCTAATTTTTTAGCAACAACCGAAGTCGTCCCCGAACCCAGAAACGGATCGAACACTAAATCGCCGGGAGCAGAACTCGCTAAAATAATTTTGGCTAATAATTTTTCAGGTTTTTGAGTGGGATGCGCTGTATTTTCAGTCATCGACCAAAACGGCACCGTTAAATCTGTCCAGAGATTAGAAGGATAAGTTAAACGATAATTTCCCTTTTGGCTTTTTTGCCAATCTTTCGGTTTTCCCTGACGATCGGTATAGGGAGCGATCACTTTTCGTTTGAGCTTAACCGCTTCGCTATTAAAAGTGTAATGGTTAGAAACCGTACAAAACCAAATATCTTCCGAGCAGTTTTTCCAGTTCGCTTTTGCCCCCCTCCCTTTTTCGCGTTCCCAAGTAATCCGATTTTGAATCATTAAATATTTTTCAGCCGTAAGTTGCAGAGCAGCACTCGAACGCCAATCTCCACAGATATAAACAGAGGCAGAAGGTTTTAGGGTTTTCAGCAATTTGGGAAACCACGATTCTAACCAAGCTTGATACTCGCTGGATGAACGTTCGGCAAACCGTAGTTGATTAAAGGTTTTGCTGAGATTATAGGGCGGATCGAGGAAGAGCAGATCGACGCAATTTTCAGGCAGATAATCCAACACTTCCAATAGGTCTTGATGGATAATCTGATTTTCGATGCTCTGCGGTTCAGCTTTTTGGGTAAGCTGCCTTAGATGTTGAGCATAGAAGCTTTGCTCCTCTGGAGTTAGGGTTAAACTCCGGTTGCGCGGCGCTTTCGCTGAACTCATGCTGAATCGGCTTTACGGATTTGAGAAAGTCCCAATGCGACCCCCTCCTAACGTTCGCCCAGGAATGCGCGTATCGATGGAATAGGGCGAGGCTGGCGCTTCAAATTGCGAGGGTTGCAGTCCCGGACTGGTAAAGTTGGGCGTGGGATTATTAAAGCCGGTTTGTAAGTTGGGCGTGACTGGGGTAACGTAACCGCTGGTGTTGGGGATGACGGGCGCGATCGGTACGGGAGCCGGAACGGTGACAGGCGGTAAGCTGGGATTGGGTGCGTTCTGTATCAAATAGTTATAAGAGTTGCTCGGTGGGGTGGTGTAGGGAACTGTATTACCGATCGCAGTAGGGCTAACAAAGTTAGGTTGGGGCGAGAGAATCGGGATTTGCTGCGAGGCGGCTTCCACTAAGCCTTCTGCACCGGGTCTAACTAAGCTTGAAGGGTTGGCGGTGGCGGGGTTACTCGTTGCCTCTGGGGGGGTAGCACTGCGTTCTAGCGCTGACTGAAGGGGGTTGGAAGGATTGGTGCGAGCCTCATTGTTGGAGTTAGTAGAGGTTCCGTTGGCGTTCAGCGGTAGGCTGAAGAGGTTATCGCCAACCGCCGTGGCGAGCGTGTTGGACGGACCGCCAGCATTGAAGCTACTGAAGGGATTGTTCTGAGAGTAGGCTGCAAAGGGATTATTGCTGCCAAATTGGGGGGTGACATTGCTCGGACTGCTGGTAGGGGTTCTCGGTAGCGCTGAATTGCTCGATTGAACGGCTTCTTCTAAATCGGGGGCTGCGTTCACGGTATCGAGATCGCGCAATACCGCAGAGACGCTTTCTAAATCGAGAGCATCTTCTGCGGAAAGCTCGGCGGGCTGTCCGTCTTCTCCGGTGCTGGCGGCGCTGTCTTCTGCCGGTGCAGAAGTTGAGCTTTGCGGCCTTTGCGTTCCGGGTTGAGCCGTCCACTGACTCACCCATTCGGGATTGGTCCACATTTCCCAGAGTCCTAGGGAAACTACGGAGATAATCAGCGATGTAATCCAAAAAGCCGGACTGGCGACGGGCCGCAGTCTAGCTTTCAGGTAACGAAGGGATGCGGGTAAGCGATGAGATTTCATAAACTGAACGGGAATAATGGCATACGGACGCGGATCGCTGCTCGTTATCAGTTTAGCGAGTTTTACACTCCTTCAGCGCCTTACTGATGGAAGGGCCTTGTAAGGAATTTTGTCTGCTGACTCAAACGCTTTTTCCGCTTTGGGACTGGGGAGTGCGTCTGCGATTCCCAACTTGAGATGACCCTCTATTCTTCTATTGTAACGAGAAGGCTCGATGGGGATGAGTCGGAGAACTACGGAGTTTTCCTAGAAGTTACGGAAATTCATCCCTCGATATTGTTCTATGGTTTTTCGATGCCTCCTTATCTCCTCGTTATAATTGACGTGGCTTTTGAAAATTTTTCGTGGGAATCATATTACCAGTGCAGGTGAATATCTGCCGATGGGCACGCTACCTGCATGACTCGATTGCTTGCTGTTGCCACGATTCCTGGTTCGCTGCTCTATGCACAATCCTCTCGATCCTTCTAGTGACTCTCTCAGCTTACAAGAACGACAAATTCGGGCTTTATTTGAACATTCGTTAGATGCGATCGCGATCGCGGATGACTCCGGTCGGTATATTGATGTCAATCCAGCAGCTTGTCAGTTATTTGGACGATCGCGATCGCAGTTAATTGGATCTTCCATTGCGGAATTCATTGAACCGGATTTAAATTTTGAGCAAGTTTGGCAGCGCTTTCAAGACGAGCGACAGGAACGAGGGGAATTGCGCCTCATCCGCGCTGATGGTTCGATTCGGAAGGTTGAATATAGTGCCTGCGCTAATTTTTTGCCGCATCAACACCTGTCAATTTTGCGAGATATCACCGAACGCAAGCGTGCAGAAGCCGAAATTCAAGCCCTAAATCAGCAATTAGAGCAGCGCGTGCAAGCCAGAACCCAAGAACTGCACGCGGTTAATCAAGCCTTAAGGGTTGAAATTCAAGAACGTCAAAAGGTGGAATCGGCCCTGCGAGAGTCTCAATACCGCTTGCAGAGTGTTTTGAGTTCAATTGAAGGGATGGTTTGGTCGATTGGGGTTGCCCCTCCGGAAATCTTGTATCTCAACTTGACAAGCGAACAAATTTATGGTTACTCCGTTGAAGCGTTGAGCGCCAATCCCAATCTTTGGTTAGAGGCGATCCATCCCGGCGATCGCGCCTGGGTGGAAAAGGCGATCGCGAATTTAGCGAGCGGCGATCGCGAGAGTCAAACCCTCGAATATCGCATCCTGCGATCGGACCGTCAAATCCGCTGGCTTCAGGATCGACTGCACGCCATTCGCGATCGCCAAGGTCAAATTACCCGGATCGATCGCATTGCCACCGATATCACGCCGCTCAAACAAGCCGAAGCCGCATTGCGCCAAAGCGAAGCCACCAATCGCGCCATTATAGAAGCCATCCCCGATTTAGTCTTCTGCCTCGATCGCCAAGGAACCTACCTCACCATCCAAGCCAACGCCGAAGATCGCTTAGTTAATCCAGAGCAAACCTCAGTCGGCAATACCATCTGCGATACCTTACCCTCAACCTTAGCCCAACAACGTCTAAAATACATTCACCAAGCCTTAGAAACTCAACAAATCCAGATTTACGAATATTCCCTGCAACTGCGAGGTGAAATCCGCCACGAAGAAGCGCGGATCGTGCCGATGGAGAACGAGCAAGTCTTAGTGATGGTTCGAGATATTACCGCACAGCAAACCGCCTTGCGCGATCGCCTAGCCGCAGAAGCCAGTTTGCTTGAAGAACGCCAACTCTTCTTTAAAGGGCCCATTGTCATCTTTAAATGGCAAGCTGCCGAGGGTTGGCCCGTTGAATATGTTTCCCCTAACATCAGCGAAGAGTTGGGATATTCTCCAAGCGACTTTCAGCAAGGTCACTTGAAATTTGCCGACTTAGTGCATCCCGAAGATGTCGAACGGGTTAAACAAGAAGTCCAAGACTACACCTTCACCGACACTCGCTTCTTTCAGCAGAGCTATCGCTTGCGCCTAGCCAATGGTGAGTATTGTTGGCTCGATGACTATACCACCCCCATCTTCAGAGCAGATGGCACGGTTTCCCATTACTTAGGTTACGTGCAGAATGTCACCCATCGCCACCAAGCCGCAGAAGCCTTGCAAAAAAGCGAGACACAACTGCGACTCTTAACCGATACGCTGCCGGTGTGCATTTCTTACACAGACCGGAATTTGCGCTATCAGTTTGTCAATCGCACCTACGAACAATGGTTTGGGTATCGGCGCGAGGAGATTTGCGGTTGTACCTTGCAAGAAATCATTGGTCTGCCAGCCTTTGGGGCCATTCAAAGTTATGTTGAGCGGGTTTTGGCTGGGGAAACCGTTTTTTATGAAGCACAAGTCCCCTATCGCTTAGGGGGTCAGCGTTATGTTGCAGCCATTTTAGTTCCTGACCTCGACGAACGCCAATCCCAAGTGCAGGGTTACTATGCTCTGATTTCTGATATTAGCGAGCGCAAACGCACCGAGGCGGAATTAGAGCAAACGCGCAACTTTTTGCAACTGGTTTTAGACCATTTACCCCTTGCCGTTTATGCCAAGGAAGCTCAAGAACTGAGGTTTGTGCTGTGGAATGCAGCAGCCACAGAACTGCTCGGCTATTCTGCATCGGAGGCACTCGGTCAAACCGATGCAGATTTGTTTCCTCCCCAACAGGTGGAGAGCTGTACGAATAGCGATCTCCAGGCTTTGAGCCAGCAACAGGCGATTGAAATTCCCCAGGAACAAGTGTGGACAAAACAGGGGGAACTTAAGATTATTCGTAATAAGAAAGTTGGGATT
This sequence comes from Desertifilum tharense IPPAS B-1220, assembly GCF_001746915.1. Taxonomy (NCBI): domain Bacteria; kingdom Bacillati; phylum Cyanobacteriota; class Cyanophyceae; order Desertifilales; family Desertifilaceae; genus Desertifilum; species Desertifilum tharense. Next base: position 59,623 of record NZ_MJGC01000037.1, on the reverse strand, counting down.
TACGATCTCAACGGAGAACCCAAGTATGCGATTGGGTTTGCCGAGGATATTACTCAGCAGCAAGCGGCACTGCGGGAACGCCAGCAAGCGGAAATGGCTTTGCAAGAAAGTGAGGCTCGATTTCGGGCGATTTTTGAGCAGGCGGGGATTGGGATTGTGGTGAGTACGCTGGAAGGTCGCTTGATTCAGATGAATCAGCGTTTCTGCGATTTGATTGGTTGCCAGCACTCTTCGGAGGCTCCACTTTATTATCAGGAGTTGACGACGCCGGAGGATATCCAGCGAGAGCAACCCCAGTGGGAGGCGTTATTAAGCGGGGAAATTTCAACTTATACTATTGAGAAAACTTATTATCATCGACAACGGGGCGATTGTCGGTTTGTGAATGTTTCGGTGTCGTCGATCCGCAATGGGGAAGATCGACTCCTTTACGTGCTGGCGTTGGTGGAAGATATTACCGAACGCAAGCAAACTGAAGCAGCTTTACGACAGCAGGCGGAACAGGAATATCTGATTTCTGGGATTACGAACCGCATTCGGCGATCGCTAAATCTACAGGAAATTCTACAAACGACGGTGGTGGAAATTCGCTCTTCGCTGAATGCCGATCGCGCTTTGATTTTTTGCTTGTATCCCGATGGTACGGGTTCGATTATTGCGGAGTCGGTTTTACCCGCTTATCCGGTGACGCGACACATGAGTTGGACGAATGAGTGTTTCCCGTCGGAATGCTATGAGTATTATCGCCAAGGCTATACGCGCATTGTCTGCGATCCGAGTCGGGATGAATGGGCTAGTTGTATTGCTGAGTTTATGACAATGACGGGGGTTAAGTCTAAGATCGTGGCACCGATTACCCAGTTGAGCGAAGACGGTTCGGTTCGGGTTTGGGGGTTGTTAATTGTTCATGCTTGCGCGGTGTCTCGGATCTGGCAGGAAACGGAGGCGGATCTGTTAAGTAAGATTAGCGATCAGTTGGCGATCGCGATTCAGCAGGCGGAGTTGTGCGAAAAGCTGCAACTGGCTAATCAGGAGTTAAATCGGTTAGCGAGTATGGATGGGTTAACTCAGATTGCTAACCGCCGACACTTTGATACTTCTTTGGCTCAGGAATGGCAGCGCTTGGGGCGCGAGCAGTTGCCCCTATCTTTGATTCTGTGCGATATTGACTATTTCAAGTTCTATAACGATTATTATGGCCACCCGGCGGGCGATCGCTGTTTGCAACAGGTATCTCAGGCGCTGCAACGTGCGGTTTTGCGTCCGGCGGATCTGGTGGCTCGCTATGGTGGGGAAGAGTTTGTGGCGATCTTGCCGAATACTGACTGCGAAGGCGCGATGCGGGTGGCTCAACGCATTCAGGATGCGATCGCGCTGCTGAATTTACCTCATTGTTGCTCCCCGGTGAGCGATCGGATTACGGTGAGTTTGGGCATCGCTAGCCAAATCCCGCGCCCCCATACCTCTCCCGATACGCTGATTGCTCAAGCCGATCTGGCGCTCTACAAGGCGAAAATGCAAGGACGCGATCGCTATTGTATCAATGAGACCAGCCTGGGTTAGCTGGCGAATCACAGGTGATGGGGCGATCGCGTAGGTTGGGTTGAGGCATGAAACCCAACAACACCCAGGTTTTGTGAGTCAATCCGGCGATCGCGTTCGGTTCGCCGCACTTCGTCGAGTACGGGAATTACACCTTTATCACAAACAAAGCAACCTTTGCAAAGTTGGAAATAATTTGTTACATTTAACTTAACAAAGCGTTACAGAAATAAATTTACGGAGAAATCATTATGGTTCTGGTCATTTCCTTATTCATCATCGGTTGGGTAGCTGCTGCTGCAATTGGCACTCAAGCTTATTTCCGAGGCGAACAATCCAAACCCATCCACGAACGCAACTGGAAGTCTGAATCGTTTGCTAAACTAGCGAAAACCTTTACAGGACAAGAGATTGACTACAGCAAGCGCGTTCCGGCGTATCGGATGGATGCCTTTGCTAGCAACAATCTCCCCAACTAATTTACCCCTGCCGTATATTAGGCAAGCTAACGACTATTTTGCCCTCCGAATCCCTGTTTGGGGAATTCAGGGGGCATTTTTTATGGCGTCTTATTTGATACAACAGACCGCCGAGAATAACCGCGAATATACTCTGGGATAGGCATTTCTGAGGTTAACTGGGGGTCGGCAATGGGTGCAGTCGTTTGAAGTTCCAGGGGAAGCACGCCAGCCCAGACAGGGATATTATAATCGGCTTCATCATCAATCGGCGGCCCGGTGCGAACTTTGGCAGAGGCTTCATGTAGGGGAAGAGAAAGCACAGTAGTTCCTTGAACTTCGGCACGATTAGGCGATCGCACTTCTGCCCAACGTCCGGGTATAATATGCTCGGTAAAGGCTTTTAAGGCTGCTTGTTTGTCCTCAAAATCTTGTACGAGGGTTGCAGTACCAAACAGAACTACGGATCGATAATTCATCGAGTGGTGAAAAGCGGATCGCGCTAAGACTAACCCATCTAGTAGCGTAACCGTAACGCAGACTTCAATGCCACCAGAGAGCGATCGCAACATTCGACTTGCTGGCGAACCGTGGATATAAAGACAATCTCCCATGCGACCATAGGAAGTAGGAATCACAAAGGGTTGACCGTCTACCACAAACCCAACATGACAGATTAACCCTTCATCCAGTATCCGATCAATCGTTTCGCGATCGTAATCTCCCCGTTGGGGAATTCTGCGAATTTGGGTGCGTTGGGTCGCTTCTAGGGTATCTTGGGCCGTAGAACGATCGGAAAGGGTCATAATTTCTCCTAAAAATCGGTCAAAATTGCCATAGGCTGTCCTACCCATTGCAAGTTACTCCGCCGGGTAAAGTAATATGCAGCATTGGAAATTCCAAACTTGGTTTTTAAAAAACTGAGTAATAGCTGAGAAACCGGGTTTCTGGTATTTCTGGCAGGGTACAGTTAAACCAAGTCTAGGCGCATCTCATTAGCTTCAGTAAACCCCAAATGAGTATAAACGGGTTTACCCAAGGGCGAAGCATTGAGAACCGCTTGCGTGCAACCGATAGATTTTAGATAATCTGTTGTACAATGGGTCAGGTGTTTGGCTATCCCTTGGTTGCGATAGTCGGGTTCCACATAAACGCCCCAGATATATCCAAATTTGCGATACTGTTCGTTAAACACTAAAGGATACAAGCCTGCAAATAGCTGACAGCTTGCAGAACCGACAACTTTACCCTCCACTTCTGCCACAAACGCTTGATAGCTGAGACGCTGGCGAGCATCGGCGATGAATTCTAGGGTAATATTAAGCCAATCTGGGTTAAGAGAGTCTGGTGTGAGTTGATGAGCCAGCCAGAGTTGATAGAAATGTTGAGCAATGAGAGGATCTTCTGGCAGAGTGGCTTCTCTTACGGAAAAATGGAGAGTTGTCAACATTGCTGGATGGACAAAGTGGAAGTATTGCTAGATTAATCGGCTAGAGCGATCGCAAACAAGAGCCAATTTTGCCCGATAGTATCAGTCCACTTTCGTTGAAACCCTCACCCTAACCCTCTCCCCAAGGAGAGGGAACTAGATATATCAGAAAGGCTTGAATAGACTGAACGATTCAACTCAGCACTTATGGATATTGCGATCGCACTCAGTCCCCATTCTGCAATACCCCTACATCGCCAATTGTATGAGGAGTTACGCCGCGCTATCCTTTCCGGGAGACTGCTTCCCCAGCAGCGACTCCCCTCAACGCGAGAGTTAGCCAAGTCTTTAGGGGTTTCGCGTACAACGGTGACGCTAGGGTACGAACAACTGTTAAGCGAAGGGTATTTAAAAACCATTATCGGGTCAGGGACGTTTGTTTGCGCTCAAATTCCCGATGACTTATTGCAGTCTACGCCAACAGAGGCGGGAGAGAAAGCGGCGCATTTTCCCATTTCTCTATCCCAGTATGGCGAACAGTTAGCGCAAACTGACCTAAGTTTACAGGCTGAACCCCAAGCAGAGATTAGTTTTCGTTACGGTCGTCCGGCGTGCGATCGCTTTCCTTTAGAATTATGGCGCAAGTTACTAGCTCGCTATTGTCGAACAGACTACCAATGGTTAGATTATGCCTTCGATCCGTTAGGCTATCTGCCGTTGCGAGAAGCTATAGCACTTTATTTAGGGCGATCGCGGGCGGTACAATGCAATTCAGACCAGATTCTCTTAACTAATGGTACGCAACAAGCGCTGTATCTGATTAGTCGTTTGTTGCTGAATACTGGAGATGCGATCGCCCTTGAAGATCCAGGATACCTGAGTGCAAGGCGAATTTTTAGTTCTCAGGGTGCGAATATTTTCCCCATTCCCGTCGATGAGTCGGGGTTGAGGGTTGCCCAATTAATCGATAAACCCGTTAAACTCGTTTACGTTACCCCTTCCCATCAATTCCCCACTGGGGCAATTTTATCGCTTCCCCGTCGCTTAGAATTACTCGCCTGGGCGCAACAAACCGGGGCGCTAATCATAGAAGATGATTATGATAGCGAATACCGTTATGGCGAACGTCCTATTCCCGCTTTACAAGGGTTAGCCATAACAGACTCAGTTCTCTACATTGGCACCTTTTCTAAAGTGCTGTTTCCCTCATTGCGGATCGGGTATCTCGTATTACCCAAAAGTTTAGTTTCAATTTTCGCCCGTGCCAAGTGGTTAAGCGATCGCCAACTTCCCAGTTTAGAACAGCGAGTCTTAGCTGATTTTATCGCAGAAGGACATTTAGAACGTCACCTGCGCCAAATGCGATCGCACTATAACCAGCTACGTCAGGTATTAGTAGAAGCTTTGAAACGCTATTTTGGCGATCGCGCTACCATTTTAGGCGAAAATGCCGGAATTCACCTGATGGTACGCTTGCATTTCAATCTCTCTGATGATGAAATTCTCCAACGCGCCGCCAAGGTAGGTGTTGGCTTACTGTCTGCCCAATCTCATTATTTCAGCATAGCTGAACCCGGACAATTTATCTTTGGTTATTCCGAACTCACACAAACCCAAATTCAAACAGGAATTCGCCGCCTCGCTATGGCGTTGGAGGAGATTAATTAGGTTGAAAACTCAAATGATATCAGGCATAATATAGAAGTTGACACTTGATTAAGATTATCCATGATGCCGGAATCCATCCCTGATAAAATAAATGAGCTGCAAGCTTTTATTAAACAGAATAATATTGATAATTTTGAGAGAAAAAAAGCCTTCGCTCTGATCATGTTATACCAGGGTTATGAAGATCAACTGATTGTGAAAATTCTTAATTTGAAGGAGCCAATTCATTGGATCAGTAAGTGGAAAGCTAGCTATGAAGTTAATGGCATAGAAGGATTACGCGACCGTCAGTTAAAATTATCTCTAAAAGATTTTTCTACAAAAAAAATTAAGCCAGAAGGCGATGATTTTTTTATTGATTATTCGGAAAAACAGCAGATATATTTTGCATCTCACACAAAAGCGAAACTTATGTCTGATACTGAAGGCGTTACAGAACCTAGCCAAGGCGAGATTATATTTAGTGTGGATAGACCTTTATTAAGAGAAGATATCGAAGAATTTTATTGTTTTGGTTTTGAGGTTAAATATACAGATACTCTGGAAAAAACTAAAACTATACTTGAGGAAATACGGAAGACATTAAAGGATGCTGAATCTTATTTAAAGATAGCTTATTATATTTTTGAGAATAATGCTACCCAGCAAAGCAATAAAAGATTAAGCATTGAAGGTTATGAAGATCCGATAAGCGACAAACCTTTTCGTCTTATGGGAATTTTGCGTTTAGCAAATATTTATGATCCACACAAAGATTCTGTTAATTTAGCAAAGTTTCTTGATAGTTTTTCTTCTAACTTTAGCAAATGGAGCATAAAGTTGCCAGACACAATACCTCAAGAATCGATTAAAGAAGATATTCGCGCAATAAATGAAAAAAGAGAAAACGAAATCCTCAAGAAGCTTTTCAATCAAAGAGACAAAGAGATTGCTCACTGTGATTTAAATTACTTATTGAAGCACAAGTATTCAAAAGAAGACATATTTCCTTTTGCCAACAAAAAAGAATTATGTGATCTTATTAAATACGCTAAAGAGTTATGCGACAAGTATAAAGAAATCTTTGATTTTAACAGCTGATTCAAGTTTACTCCCAAGAGTCCTCTGAACTCAATCCAGCAATAGCAAAGATGCAATTAATCTCGCTACCTGCTGAGGAATGGTAATGTATCGAGGAGAAATTTGGTGGGCAAATTTACCCGCACTAGTTGCCTCAAACCCCTGGCGGGATAGAAACAAAGCTATCAACCCTGTGGTTTATCATATTCCACCTGACCGTAGTCTAACGTAATGATGCGGTCAGCCAAGCGAAAGTAATGGTCATCGTGACTAATAACCAGGATAGCCTTACCGCGATCGCGCCTCTTATTGCAGCCCAAAAACCCCTCAAGAGGTAAGTTCTCTCGTTACCCGCTGAGGACTCTCCCGGAATCAGATTCAATAAAAAAGGTGGAATAGCATCCACCTGTCATCAACCTCAACTAACGTAATTTGAGAATTTGCGCCGTCACTTCCAAACTTTCCTCGTATAAAACATCGCGTCCCCAGCGTTGAAGCTGTTGCCCTAAAAGAGATTCAGCCTTTTGATCCGTTAGGGCCGTTACCTGTTCCGTGCGACAAGATTGGGCGCTTCCCCCGGCTTCTAGGCGCATACATCCCGTCGTTTCCGAACAGAGAATTGTACAGCAATTGGCGTTAGGATTCGTGGAATTGAGCAACAAACCCACCATATCCCCCGGAATTTCGCCCCAGTCTGCTGTTGGAATTGCGGCCAGTTCCGCCTCAATGGTGCGATTATTCGCCCCAGTAAAGGTAATCTGCTTGAGGTCGTAATCGTCATCTATCTCTTTATAGGCGACAGGCTGCCATTCCAAGCGACTCGCCAACCATCCTAAGAACATCAACGCTTGCGCCGCATTGCCCTTTTCATAGTCAATGGTTACGCGGTCTACTTCAATTAACGCGACGCGGCGTTCTGGGGGGTCAAACGCAGCGGCTGAGAGTTCTTGCCAAGCGGCCAAACGGTGCCAATTCAAGTCAGCAATATAGGTTTCTGACTCAATCAACTCTTGAATCTTGAGAAATTCGGATTCAGGATCGCTAAAGTAGGAAGAATCCATAATCATGCAATTGCAGGATTCTGATAAAGCTTGAAACAGAACTTGTTCTGGGTTCGGTGTCGCCTTCCACCAGACAAATTTGGGCAAGTCCGGAATCATCAGCGAAACCACTAACTCGCTAACCCGTTCTAACGCCGCTTTCGTACCGCGTAAAGTAATGTACTCGCAGCAGATTAAACCGCTACTGCTGCCCTTTTGCACGGGACAATAGGCAGACACTTGGGCCGTCACCCCTTGGTCATCGGCACCCATCATCGGACAAAGCGTAATAATTCTACAGGGATTCTGAGCAGCGATCGCATCGCTAATACTAAATCCCCGCGTATCCAAATTGGGAATCCCCTGCTTCTCGCGAGGCAGCTTAGAAAACTCCCGACGCAGCTTGGTCAGCGTTTCTGGGTCTACCCGACCCGTAACGCGCAACCCATACTGAGTTTGCGCCTTGCGAATCGCCTCTTTGGTCGCAGAACCATAAATGCCATCAATGGTGCCTGAATAGTAACCTAATCCGCCCAGTAATTGCTGAAACTCCTCCGGTTCATAAACAACCATACTAAAGGTTGCGGCTCGCGTAGCGACTGGAGTAGCCTTTCCGGTATTCTGACTTAACCAAATCTTACTGAGTTCAGCCTCAATTTCGCTTAAAGAGATATCTTTCGGGTCTTGAAGGGCAACAAGTGGTGTGGTCATGGGTGAGTGGTCCGTTATCAGTAATTACGCATCCGGGGTACATCAGAATTTACAATCGACGCCAGCGCCGACCATCGCGATTCAGTAGCAATTCTGCCTCCACAGGCCCCCAAGTTCCGGCTTCGTATAGCGGAATTGCATCCGGCGGTGCAGGGGCATCCCAAGCCTGTAACAATGGCGTTAGCACTTGCCAGGAGGCCTCAACTTCATCCCCTCGCGTAAATAGGGTTTGGTCGCCTAACATACAGTCAATCAGCAAACGGCTATAGGCATCTGTATTCGGTTGACCAAACGCCGTATCGTAGCGAAAATCCATATCTACCGACCGAGTTCGCAGAGAGTTACCCGGCGTCTTCACCTCAAAGCGCATCGCAATCCCTTCATTCGGCTGAATTCGCAGGGCTAAAACGTTCGGGTTGGCTTGTTTCGCGGCCGACTGAAACATTAAATAGGGGACTTCTTTGAACTGAATCGCAATTTCCGTCACCTTCTTCGGCATTCGTTTACCCGTTCGCAGATAGAAAGGAACGCCTTTCCACCGCCAGTTATCTACATATAGTTTAATCGCTGCATAGGTGGGCGTGGTTGAACCGGGTTCGGCCCCTTCTTCTTGGCGATAGCCGGGAACGGCTTTGCCTTTCATCCAGCCTTCAGTGTATTGCCCGCGAATGGCGGAAAGGTCAAGGGTTTGAATATCTGCAAGGCGCGTAGCTTGTACGACTTTCACTTTCTCGTTGCGAATGCTATCGGCATCGAGGGAGTTAGGGGCTTCCATCGCCGTCAGCGAGAACAGTTGCATCAGGTGGTTTTGCACCATATCTCGCAGGGCCCCGGAGGACTCGTAGTAGCCAGCGCGTCCTTCTAAGCCGACGGTTTCTGCTACTGTAATTTGAACATGATCGACAAATTGCCGATTCCACAAGGGTTCAAAGATGGCATTGGCAAACCGAAAGACCATCAAGTTTTGGACGGTTTCTTTGCCCAGGTAATGGTCGATGCGGTAAACCTGATCCTCAGAAGAGACTTGGCGAACGACGCGGTTCAGGTCTTTTGCTGATTGCAGGTTGCGCCCAAAAGGTTTTTCAATCACCAGGCGTTGCTTTTTCGGGTCTGCCAGCATTCCGGCTTCCCCCAGTTGCAGGGCGGCTTCGCCAAAGAAGCGGGGGGCGACAGATAGATAAAAGACCCGATTTCCTCGCGTTCCCCGTTGTTCGTCGAGTTCGCTTAAAAAGGCTTTGAGTTTTTGATAGCTTTCTTGTTTGTCAATGTCGCCGGGGCAGTAGAATAAGCCTTTGGCAAATTCTTGCCAAACTTCTTCGCTACCGAGTCCCCCGCCATATTCAGCCACCCCTTCTCGCATTTGTTCGCGGAAGTAGTCATGAGACCAATCGCGACGGGCAACCCCAACGATGGTTAACTCTGAGGGGAGTTTGTGTTCTAGCATCATTTGATAGATGGCTGGAACGAGTTTGCGTTGAGTGAGGTCGCCTGATGCACCAAAGATTACGAGAATTTGCGGTTCGGGGATGCGGTCTTGTTGCAGTCCGACGCGCAGGGGATTTTCTAGGAGTGTTACCATAGGTTGCGACTTTAAGAGCTTGTGAATGGGAAATGGCTAAGGGTGAGGCTAACGTCAGTTAACCTTTTACCATTAGCCATTGGAGCAATTCGTCAAGATTTAGACAGTTGCGAGTTGTTTGACTTTTTTCTCTAGGGATTGCATGAGGGATTCAAAGGGTTGAATGAATTTATCAATCCCCTCGTCAAGTAACTCGGCCATGACGCTATCGAGTTCGATGTCTGCATCCGGGAGGGATTCTAGCAGAGTGTAGGCTTCGTCAATGTTCGTTTCGATGCGGCTGGCGACATCGCAATGGTCGGCGCAGGCTTCGATGGTGGAGGGGGGCATGGTGTTGACGGTATCGGGGCCTACGAGTTCATCGACGTACATGACATCGCTGTATTCGGGGTTTTTGGTGCTGGTGGAGGCCCACAGGAGGCGCTGAACGTTTGCGCCTTTTTCGGTGAGGGCTTGCCAGCGATCGCTCTCGATAATCTTCTTATACTCTTGATAGGCGATTTTAGCATTGGCGATCGCCACTTTGCCTTTCATCTTCTGTAACTCGGCTTTGCGGTTAATATCTTCAACGCCTTTTTCAAGTAAGTTGTCGATATGGTCGTCAATTTTGCTATCAATCCGCGAGAGGAAGAAGCTAGCCACCGAAGAGATTTTGCTGATATCTTCGCCTTTTTCGGCCCGCTTTTCTAAACCGCGAATATACGCCCAAGCGGTTTCTTTGTAGCTATCGACGGAGAACAACAGGGTAACGTTAACGTTAATCCCTTCAGAAATGACCTGTTCAACGGCGGGTAAGCCTTTATCGGTGCCGGGAATCTTAATCATCACATTGGGACGACCAATGGCTTGATAATAGCGCCGCGCTTCTTGAATGGTGGTTTCGGTATCGTGGGCAATATTGGGCGGAACTTCGATGCTGACGTAACCATCCAAGCCGTCGGTTGAGTCGTAGATGGGGCGCAGAATATCGCAGGCGTTGCGAATATCGCTAAAGACCAGGGACTCGTAGATTTCTTGAACCGATTTTTTGGCTTTAATCCCAGCTTCGATATCAGCATCATAAAGCTGATTGCCTGCGATCGCCTTTTCAAAAATACTCGGATTAGAGGTAATTCCTTGAATTTCCCCCTCATCCACCATTCTCTTGAGTTCCCCTGACTCAATCAAGTCGCGAGTCAGGTTATCCATCCAAATACTTTGACCGTAAGCGGCAATTTCTAACAAATGATTGCTTGTCATAACCTTGAAAGATTCTAATGTTTACAAATTTCGATGAGCTTGCTTTAATCTTTTATTTGTCAAAGAGTCTCTACTTCACAGACGAAGGTTGTCGCGAAGACTGCATAAACGATTCCACCAAAGCCACATCTTCGGTACTGCCAATTACCAGAGGCGTTCTTTGGTGTAGCTTTTCGGGCACCACATCGAGAATATCTTGAGTTCCCGTACTCGCCCGCCCTCCTGAATGTTCCATCAAAAATGCCAGCGGCGCAGACTCATACAGCAAGCGGAGTTTCCCTTCCGGCTTTTTGGTTGTTCCCGGATACAGGAAAACGCCCCCTTGGAATAAAATGCGGTGGAAATCTCCCACTAATGCGCCCCCATAACGGGCGGTATATCCTTCATGGCGATGGACGTAGCGAATATACTCGCGCATCGGTTCGTCCCATTGCCAAAAGTTGCCTTCATTGACGCTGTAAATTGACCCATGCTGCGGCGTTTGGATATTCTCAGTCGATAGAATAAATTCGCCTAAACTGGGGTCTAAGGTGAAGGCGTGAACGCCCCGACCAATGGAGTAGACCAGCATCGTACTCGGCCCGTAGAGGATATAACCGGCAGCAATCTGTTTGTGGCCGTTTTGCAGTAAATCCTTCGCCTCCCCGTCGAGATCCATTCCTTCTTGCTGGCGGATGGCAAAAATGGAGCCAACATTTAAATTGGCATCCAAATTAGAAGAGCCATCAATGGGGTCATACAGTAGCGTATAGCGACCAATCGGACAGTTTTCGGGGATGTAATAGGGGTTCTCCATCTCCTCGGAGGCTAGGCGACAGACTAACCCGCTTTGCTTAAAAACTGAAATGAAGACATCATTGGCGTAGATGTCCATCTTTTTGACAGATTCGCCTTGGATGTTGGTTGTCCCCGCAAATCCTAAAACATTTTCCATTAAACCTGAACGGGACAGGTGACGCGATACCAGCTTACCGGCTAGAGCAATCCGGTTCATAATCGCGCTGAGGTCTTGGGCATCTGGGCCGAAACTTTGGAGTTGTTGCAAGACGTGACGCGATAAGGTCATGCAATCCCGATCTAAGGCACGCTCTTCGACTGCTTCAACATGGGTATCTGCCATGCGTTCTCCTCCTAAGATTGTCACCTAGCGGGAGGACGTTTTTCAAGGAAGCACTCCCCCAACAGCGGCAACGCGATCTGCGAACATTGACCCCTTTATCTTAGAGAGGCTAACTCTCAGAGTCGTCTAACCTTTAGATGAAATTTAGATCCCAGCCCATTCTCAGCGAGACTGAGTGTTGAGGAATACAGGCGATCGCGCTTGTAGTGACAAACAGGCTTGTCCTTGCCAGACTATAACGTGAGGAGTTTGTCTGCGATGATGGCAGTTTTCACAGTTCGGTTAACTTGTGCCTTGGCGATCGCCATCTACAGTAGCGGAGTGAGGGCGATCGCGCAAACCCCCCAACCCCATCTAGAACGTTCGTTTACCCAGTGGTGTCGTCAGTTACCCAACCTGTCTGCGGAAGCGAGACACACGGTAGAAACGCTTTTAATTCAAGCCGGAACGGAAGATTGCGAACAAGCCACCCAAGAACTCTCTAGACGCAATCAAATTAATCTCAGCTTTAACCAAATTAGCAATATCGAGCCTTTGGCTGCATTAAGCAAATTAACCCGCCTCATTTTATTAAAACTAAGTCATAACCAAATTCAAGATATTAGTCCCATAGCAGAGATTGCCAACTTACAAGAACTTGTTCTAGAAAATAATCAGATTATGGATATCAGCCCCTTGGCAAAACTTAACCAGTTAACCTGGCTATTTTTACGAAACAATCAAATCACAGACATGAGTTCGCTTTTAGAATTAAGCAATCTCATTTGGCTCGATCTTCAAGAAAATGCCATTGCTCAACCTAGGTGCCCTATTAATCGATCTGATGCTTGCTTATTTTAACTGAATTCAGCCCATTCTTAAACCTTCTCTTCTACCTTGAGGACAATCTAATGAAATGGAATTGTCTTGCTACTCTAGCCCTTCATTTAGGCGCGTTAAGTGTCTGGGGAGGATCTGTGGCGCGTGCCGCTGAACCATCTGTGGGCAGCCCTTTTCAAACCTGGTGCGAACAACAAAATGAGATATCGGCAGAAGCCCGAAAAACAGTAGAATCGGTATTAGAATTTGCGAACACAAAAGATTGTAAAGCAGCGGCTGAAGCCCTATCCAATCTAATTATGCTTCCCCTACTCGAACGGGGAATTAGCGACTTAAGACCCCTTGCAGGGTTAACTCATTTAACCGGGTTAAACCTATCAGTTAATTCCATCAAGGATGTGAGTCCCTTAGCCAATCTAATTAATCTAGAGTTACTCGAACTTAATGACAATCAAATTACCGATATCAGTGCTTTAGAAGGACTCGAAAAACTAACTACTTTTTCTGCATTTAACAATCAAATTAGTCAAGTTTCTCTAGAGAGACTGAACCGTCTTACAATACTATATCTTTCAAATAATCAGGTTTTCGATGTTCAATCTTTGGGAAATCTAACAAATTTAACTAACCTTTATTTAGATCGTAATAAAATCTCAGATATTCAACCACTGGCGAGGCTAACAAACTTAACTAAACTCGACTTGCATTGCAACCAAATCTCAGATATTCAGCCGCTTTCAGGTTTGACAAATCTGACACGATTAGAACTCTACAATAATCAGATTACAGAAATTAGTTCTTTAGCGGGATTAAACCTCTTAAATCGACTCGATTTAAGTAAAAATCAAATTACCGATATTCGACCCCTAGCAGGCTTACAAAGCTTAAATGTGCTGCATTTAGATGACAATCAAATCACCGATGTTCAACCCTTATCAAGATTGAGAAGTTTGATGGGTCTTGGGTTAAATGATAATCAAATCCGAGAGATTGAACCCCTTGGCAGTCTGGCTCAATTAGAGGGATTACATTTGAGTAATAACCAACTGAGTGATATTAGCACTTTGGGCGAACTAGTCAACTTAAAAATCCTTTTCCTCAATCATAATCAAATTACTGATGTGGCTCCTTTGGGAAGACTCACTCAGTTAATGATACTCGGCTTGGAAGATAATCAAATTGCCGATATTACGCCTTTATCAGAGCTTCCAAGTTTAGAGACGTTGTGGTTAAAGGGAAATGCCATGACTGAGCAAACTTGTCCCCTTACCCACTCAGAAGCTTGTCAGTTTGTTGGTATCCCAATAGAGTAAATCTAGTTTGAGGACAATCTCATGAAATGGAATTATCTTGCGACTCTAGCCCTTCATTTAGGCGCGTTAAGTTTCTGGGGAGGAAATGTGGCGCGTGCCGCTGAACCGCCTGTGGGCAGCCCCTTTCAAACCTGGTGCGAACAACAAAATGAGATATCGGCAGAAGCCCGAAAAACAGTAGAAGCTGTATTAGAATTTGCGAACACAAAAGATTGTCAAGCAGCGGCTGAAGCCCTATCTTATCAAACCATGCTTCCCCTACTCGAACGGGGCATTAGCGACTTAAAACCCATTGCAGGGTTGACTCATTTAACCAGTTTAAACTTATCGGGTAATTCCATCAGTGACTTAAGCCCCCTTGCAGGGTTAACTCGTTTAACCCGCTTAAGTCTATCGCTGAATTCTATACAGGATGTTAGCCCTTTGGCTAATCTAATGAATCTAGAGTTACTCGAACTCGGTGAAAATCAAATTACTGATATTAGCGCTTTAGCAGGACTCACAAAGCTAACTCATCTTTCTGTATTCGATAATCAAATTACTCAAGTTTCTCTCGGAAATTTGAACCGCCTTACTATGCTTAGTCTTTCAAGCAACCAGATTTCTGATATTCAATCTTTGGGTAATTTAACAAATTTAACTGACCTTCATTTGAGCCGCAATCAAATCTCAGATATTCGACCGCTAGCAAGGCTCACAAACTTAACTCAGCTTAACTTGCATAGCAACCAAATCTCAGATATTCAGCCGCTTTCTGATTTGACAAATCTGACGCAATTAGAACTACACAATAATCAAATTTCAGAAATTAGTTCTTTGTCGGGATTAACCCTCTTAAATCACCTCGATTTGAGTGACAATCAAATTACCGACATTCGACCCCTATCCGGCTTACAAAGCTTAAACAGGCTGCTTCTAGATAAAAATAAAATCACCGATGTTCAACCTTTGTCGGGATTGATAAATTTGACGGGACTTGTGTTGGATTATAACCAAATCCAAGAGATTGAACCTCTCGGTAGACTGACTCAGTTAAAGGGACTACATTTAATCAATAACCAACTCAGCGATATCAGCACTCTGGGCGAATTGGTCAACTTAAAATTTCTTTTCCTCAATCATAATCAAATTACTGATGTGACTCCTTTGGGGAGACTCACTCAGTTAATGATCCTCGGCTTGGAAGATAATCAAATTGCCGATATTACCCCTCTATCTGAGCTTCCAAGCCTAGAGACTTTGTGGTTAAAGGGGAATGTAATGACTGAGCAAACTTGTCCCATTATCCGCTCAGAAGCTTGTCAGTTTGTCGGTATGCCAACGGAGTGATTTTTATTAATATGATAAATATAAAACTGATGAAAGGGGTTATAGCCATCTTGAGCGTAGGGCTATTAATTAGCTGTGAAGGAAAACAGAGAGAAAGCGCTCAACCCAACTTCAACAGTTCTTTTCAGGATTTGATAAGTCGTTAACCCGCCAAGTCGCCTATCTTGTTCAAGTCAAATTGTAGGAGCTAGATATGGTGAAAATTTTACCTTACAATCGGTTTACTATTCAAACTCAAGATTCCTTAGTGGATGTCATTGAGAAGCTAGAGGCTCATGTGGAAGCGCCTAAAGCGTTTCGTTCTTCTTTTTCTCGCAACCATGCGCCTTACCAAGGACGAATTAACATTTCCGGTTTTGAGATTTATCGGATTATTCATTATCGCAATTCATTTTTACCCATTATTCAGGGGAGATTTGAAAAGTTACCCGCAGGGATTGCAGTTCATGTCACGATGAAGTTGCATCCTTTTGTCATCGGGTTCTTGCTGTTTTGGTGTTCGACTTGGTACAGCGTTACCCTTCCGATGTTGGTATTGAGTGGTTTTTCTGGGGATATCCCTTGGGAGGGGTGGCTATTTGTAGGATTACCCACGCTGATATTGATTGTATTCTTGCAGGCGTTTTGGTATGAGGCTAATCGCAGCCGTCGCGAACTGACGCAAATGCTTTTAGGGGGAACGTTATCGCAGCCTGTCGAGGAGTTTAATTTTCTGACGCCCAGAAGGATTTTAATCGGTTTTGGGGCGATCGCGATCGCTGTCGTTGCCCTGTTTTGGAATGATTTCTCGGTTGTCCACTATACCGTATCTGCGGAGTCTCAATCTTGTTCTCAGGCGACAGTAGCGTCTCCCTATTGCGATTTTAAGGTTGTTCGTACCCTAGAAGGACATCCAACGGTCAGCGCGATCGCGTTGAGTGCAAAGGGTCAAATGCTGGTGAGTGGCGGAACCGATAAGGCGTTGCGGGTTTGGGATGTGCCGAATGGGGAGTTAAAACGAACCCTGCAAAGCGATTCTGGGGTAATTCAAGCGATCGCGATCGCACCTAATGGTACAACAGTCGTGAGTGGAAGTGGCGATCGCATGATTCGCATTTGGGATCTAAACTCAGATCGACCTGCCAAACTCCTTAAAGGTCATTCTAGCGAGATTGCTCAGGTGAGAATCTCCCCCGATGGTCAAACCCTCACCAGTAGCAGCAACGATGAGATTAAGATTTGGGATTTGGCGACGGGGGAATTGCAAGCCACCCTTCCTGATTTGACAACTACTGAAACTTCTATTGGTTCTGTTTCAATCGTTCAGCACTTTGCCTGTTTGGATCTCAGTCCGGATGGTCAAAAAGCCTTAGTTGAATTGGGTCAAAAACTGATGGTTTGGGATTTGAAAACGCACCAACAGTTACACATTAAAGGCGCTAATTTATTTTATCAAACCCTTTCCAATGCTCGCCTCAGCCCGGATGGTCAAACCGTCGCGACGCTTTCCCATCACAAAAACAGCACCACCCTTAAAATGTGGGATTCAGCAACAGGGAAGTTAAAGGCGGAAATCACCTTACCTTTATCTCACGATTGGGGATGGAATCGGATGAGTTTTGATGGCGATCGCCTTCTTTATAGCACGCCCCAACGGTTATTCGTTTGGAATGCTGAAACCTCCCAGTTAGAAGCCAACCTCGCGCAATC
Source organism: Desertifilum tharense IPPAS B-1220 (assembly GCF_001746915.1). Taxonomy (NCBI): domain Bacteria; kingdom Bacillati; phylum Cyanobacteriota; class Cyanophyceae; order Desertifilales; family Desertifilaceae; genus Desertifilum; species Desertifilum tharense. Next base: position 42,628 of record NZ_MJGC01000037.1, on the reverse strand, counting down.
CCAAATGCGACAGCTAACCCTAAGTGCAGACGCAAGCGCGATCGCGGGAATTATTGACGCTCAAGAATCTCAAATTCAAGTTTTACAACGCTTGTAAACTCAGCGGTTATACGGCTAAACTGCGATTGGAGCTTCACGCTTATTTTAACTTTTCGAGATTAGAAGAACTCGTGCAGCGCTCGCTGGCTGGATCAAGTCTTTATAGTCCACCGGTATACAACCATGAAATGGGAAATCTTTCAGGCCAGATTTAACATTTTCCGAATTCAGCCCAGCACATTTTTGCTCCTGAGTGGAATCCTTATTTTTTTAATCGGAAGCTGCACCTCTGCCCAGATTCATTTATCCGATAGCGAGACTCCCTGGCACATCATCCAAGGGAAACACAACGCCCATCTGTGGAGTGAAGAAGGGATGCTGAAATTGTCCGATCCTAGAATTTATGTGGCTACAGGTGCAAGTCCATCTACCACAGCCTCCGATCGCAGCCGGATTTTTCTAACTGAAACCCTGCAATATGGTAGCTATGCTCCCGATTTTGTTTGGAAGCCGGAAAATCTGTCAACTCGCCCGCAAGTCTGGCAGGTTCAACTCACTTCATTCCAAGCTACACCGATTGCATTTGAGTCCTTCCAGTCATTCAACCCAGAACCGCAACAAGAAGTCTCAAAACCGCTTCCCCCCGATCGTTTTCCTCAACTGAAACTGGCTGGAACAGACACTATCCGCACATCCTTTTCAGTAGAACCGATCGTTCCGGAGGTAAGAGGATATACCAATCAAGGTCAACAATATGCGATCGCCCTTTCTATTTCCGACTATCGCCCCTCCACGCGGCAGGAGTATTTTAGTGGCTGGGAAGGGTATCCTTTTCACATCGGGAAATCCGGTTGGCAAACTGTCACCTACTATTCTGGTCTATTTCATCTGGAAGTGTTTGATGTCGCCAACCCGACGCAACCCGTGATTTATCTTCAAAAGCAGGTTAAAAACTGGACGCAATACCCTAAAATTGCCAACTTTGGAGAAGTGATTTTACTTCCGAATGGCAAGTCTTGCTTGATTGTTAATCGAGACCCTTATTTGAGTCAGGATTTAACTTCAGGGTTAATTGTGTTTTAGTTGATTTAAGGTCTTAGCGTAGCAATTGACGATTGCAATTTTCAAGTTTTGAAATGATTGAGAGTGCCTGCGCTGGGGGATTCCCATCTTTCTATTTAACTTTACGGAATTGGGGGGGTCAGTTTGTGAAGTTACACCCTAGCTCAATTTTTGGGGGTTCTCTTCGGAGATCGTCAAGTTAATCTCAAGCAGTGTCTAGCCTCTATGAAGTCTTTGGACAAACCTCAAATTGCTCCCGAATTACTGCAAACGCTCTATCATCAAGAACATCACTCCTATACGCGCCTGCTGATTTTTCTAGGATTGTATAGCACAAGCGCGATCGCCGTTTTTCACCTTTCCCAAATTCTCCCCGGTTTCTGGATTTACCTGGTGGGTATTCCCTTTTATCTGATAGCAGCCGCTTCCCTGCATGGGATTAGCTTATTCACCCATGAAGGCGTACATGGCGTTTTAGATCGCAATCCCCACATTAACCGATTTTTGAGTATCGCCTGTGCCTTACCCGTTGGACAAAACTTTTCCGCCTATCAAGTATTGCACCTCAAACATCATCAACATCTCGGCGATGAAGGCGATCCCGATCGCTATAAAAACTATACCCGCCAGCCTGGGTTAGTCTTCCTGATGTATTGGGGAAGATTAATTATTGGCTATCCGGTTTACTTGGTGGCTATCCCAATTTTAGGTTGGCTTCAGGGAAACGCTAAAGAACGATTCTGGATTGTCTTGGAAGTGCTGTTACTGGGTTTAGGCGTTATCGGCGCAATTTTATCTCCCATTCCCTCCGCCTTTTGGGTTCACGGTTGGTTGATACCCATGCTAGCGATTAACGTCATGGTAAATATTCGCGGCATGAGCCAGCATACCCTGTTAGAACCCGAAACGGACATCATTCGAGGAACGCGCACCATCCTCACCTCACCGCTAGTCCGCTTTTTTATGTGTAATGAAAACTATCACCTAGAGCATCACCTCTATCCGGCGGTTCCCTGGTATCACTTGCCACAGTTGCACGCTGCATTGAAAGCAGAACTCGAAAGACGCGGCGCGCCTTATATTCCGTCTTACTTTTCCTTTGTGCGCGACTTTGCGATCGCAAGTCTCACCCAAACCACGACAGGTAGCGTCGCGATTCTGCCTAAAGCCTAACCTCTTTGGAGTTTACCTTGATGCCACAACTCACCCATCGACCGACCATTTCTCCTCAAACCCTTGGCTGGCAAGACTTAATGGCATATCCCACCCTCAAAGCTGCCGTGTTGCATGTCGAGTGCGTTTATGATTTTGACACTCATCCCTATCTCCTGTGGATGCAAGCAACCCCCACCTCGCGACAAGCATTTTGCCAGAGTCAAATTCCCTTTCGGTTTGCAGTCGAATCTTTTTCGCAAGCCTTAGCGGCGGTTTTAGCACGCATTCCCGTTTTAGAAACGCGCATGGCACTCTTTGAGAATATCGCCGAAGAACATGGTAAAGGCGATCGCGCTTTCTCCCACAAAGCCACCTTTCACCGCTATCTGCAAGCACTCGGCGCAACCCCCGCACAACTAGAAACCCCTTGTACCATCCCGGTTCTCGCCTTTAACTCCTCCATTTTGTCCCATTGCCTCACCCAACCCCCAGAAGCCAGTGCAGCCATGCTAGGAACAATTGAATATCTCTATGTGGGAATTAGTGGCGCGATCGCTCATACCCTATTAGAGCGGAATTGGGTGCTTCCGGGCAGTCAATCTCACTACACCACCCACGAAATTTTAGATACGCAACACGCCGAAGACTTACTCGCCATAGCCACCCTGAGTTGGGATCTTCCCCACAGCCGCGCCTCCCTCGCACAAGCCATCCTTTTAGGTGCCTACTACTTTTGGAGTTTATACGATGGTTTGCTCCCCTGCCTCTGAACTTGCTTTTTCTCAAACCCGCGAAGATCCTGAAATTGAGTTGCAAGTTATCGAACGGTTAGCGGCTAAAACCAATCGTCCCCTGCGCGTTTTGCTAATTGCGTCTGGGGGTTGTACGGCGTTGAGTTTGCTGGTACATCCCGCCATTGGTGCCATTGAAGCGGTAGATTTCAACCCGGCGCAGTTACACTTAGTTGAGTTACGCCGACAGGCACTTTTGCATCTGAGTTTAGCCGCACAACTGCAACTCATCGGTGCAGATTTCAGCGTTAGCGAAGCCGAACGACTCCAGTTATACCAGCAGTTGCGATCGCACTTACCCACCTCCAGCCAAACTTTTTGGGATAACCGCCAACCCGAAATTGCCTTTGGCGTTAACCGCGTGGGACGATTTGAACAACTATTTCGCGAACTTGCAAAAGCCTTCCATCACCTGGGATTAGACCCTTTAGCCGCACCTGAAAGCGCCATTAACCATCCCCAATGGTCAAAAACGTTTGAAAGGGTCTTCGAGCGTCAGAAACTCGCCAACACCTTTGGAGAGGCGGCTGTTAATTATTCGATGGAGCGGAGTTTTGGCGAACATTTTGCCGATGTTTTCGCGCAGGCGTTGCAACGGTTTCATCCCCAACAGAATTACTTTCTCAGCCAGGTTTGGCAAGAGACTTATATTCAAAAACCTTTGTATCTCCAAGCCGACGCACAGGCTATTATCCGGCAAAATTGCGATCGCCTCCACCTCCACCTCGGCGTCTTTAGCGAAAAACTGCTGCAACTGGCTGAGTCAGAAAAGTTCGATCTGATCCAATTTTCCAATATCTCTGACTGGATGCCGCTAGCCGATCTTCATGTCATGCTTGCGTTAGCCGTACAATCCTTGCATCCTGGTGGCGCGTTGTTGGGAAGGCGGTTGAATGGCGACCTTATCTTAGCTGAGGTGATGGCAGAACATCTAGAAGTGGATGAGAGTTTGAGCGATCGCCTTTTAAAGTTAGACCGTTCTTTCTTTTACCGGGAAGTGGTTGTCGGATTTTGTCTATGAAGTTCCATTGTCTCACCCTTGAAGACCGCTTGCAGTTTCAAGCCTCGATTGCTGCAATCGAACAAATTGCCCAGTATCCTTTAGGCAATGACTTTTTTCAGATCGAGCATGGGTTGAATTATTTTGCCTTTTTCGATCGTCTGGGGGATGTTCATTATTATGTCGCGCTTGATGGCGATCGCGTCGCCGCTGTGGGTGCGGGAATTCTGCGCCAGCTTTCTGACTCTCTGGCTTGGTATTTGTGCGATCTTAAAGTCCATCCCGACTATCAGCGCCAATATCTCTCGCTGCGCTTGTTACGTTCGGCGCTTGGGGGAAATCAGCAAAAGTGCGCTCGCCTCTACGCCATTTTAATGAATCCTAGCCGTTTAGCCAGCATTTATCAACGCTTTCCCTTTCTGCAATTTCGCCACGCTACTACGCTAAACCTCTATAGCTTGGATGCACAGACAATGGATCGGTTCTCTTCTCTAGTTGTCGCACATCGAGGCCCCATTTCCTACCTCTCCTTACAAGGAATTAAGGATTTAAGGTTAGCCAGTACCGGAGGTATTTTTCCCTTATTGCACGTTCAATGGGGAGCCACCGCAGGGCTAGGTTATTCTAACCCTTTACCGGGATACGCGCATATGTTTTGCACGCCTGAGAATGATGAATTGGCGATCGCGATCGCTTCTCAAGGCATCTCCCCCATTGCGACAGCGACGGTTATTAGTCAAGGAATGGATGATTGGGATTGGCGCTTTATTCTAACCAGCGAAATTTAAGAGGGGATTTCGTTTTCTTGTGTCGCCAGCCAATAGTTAATGGGAAGGGTGACAGTAAAGGTGGTACCGACATTAATTTGGCTGCTCACTTCTATGGTTCCGCCGTGCAAATCTACTGATTTTTTGACAATTGCTAGTCCTAAACCCGTTCCGGATACTAATTTAGCATTGCTACAGCGATAAAAAGGCTCAAAGAGGTTATAAATCTCATCTGCGGGAATGCCAATTCCTGTATCTTTAATCTGAAAAACGATGGTTCTTTCAGTTAATTGTAAGTTCAGTTCAATCAAACTACTGGGATGGGAATATTTGAGGGAATTCGATAAAAGATTGGTGAGGATTTGGCGTAATAGCTTTTCATCTAAATAAGCTTTAAACTCGGATGAGCGACGCAACTGACTTACAGAACTAAACCGAATTTTAGGCAAATTATGTTGTTGACCAATATAACGAGATTGTTCGCTAATTTGCAATTGATGGATTAAACTCTTACAGAATTGATCCAAGTCAATGAGCGTGGGATTAAAGGAAAGCTGATCGGATTCGGTACGCCCCATTAACAGCACATCTTCTAAGAGTTCAATCATATGTTGAACGGCACCTTGGATGATTTGGAGTTGTTCTTGTTTTTCGTTGTCATCCCAGTGATGTCCGTAATATCCCAGCAATTCTGCGGCTGATAAAATACTGCTTAAGGGAGTTCTAAATTCATGGGAAGTCATGCAAACAAAGCGAGATTTCAATTCGTTGAGTTCTTTTTCTTTAATTAAAGACTCGTGAATTCCTTCTTCATTCTTTTTGCGCTCTGTAATATCTTCAATTAACCCAGCAATGCGATAGATTTGTCCTTGTTCGTTCAAAATTGAGAAACTGGTAGAACCTAGCCAGCGAATAGAACCATCGGGATGAACGATGCGATATTCTTGTTTAATATGTTCGCCTTTGAGCTGACGTTGATAATTCATGAAAACGCGCTCTCGATCTTCTGAATGAACGGCATCTATCCAAGAATCGGATTGTTTGTATAAACTAGAGAGCGGGCGCTGCCAAATTTGCTCGTAGGCTGGGTTGATATAGAGTAATTCTTCGGTGTTGCAGTCAGTCATCCAGAAAACCTGATGGATATTTTCGGCGAGTTGACGAAACTTTTCTTCGCTGGCACGTAAGGCGCTTTCTACATCCTGACGCTGTTCAATTTCTAGGGTTAACTTTTCAAGAAGTTGCTTGAGACTGGTACTGCGTTCTGCAATTCTGCGTTCGAGTTGTTCGTTTAATGCTTGCAGAGTCTTGAGTAATTGCTGGCGTTCTGTAATATCGCGAACGGTACTTTGATAAAATTGCTGTCCATTCGCTTCCAACAAGCAATAACTCACTTCAACAGGCATCAGAGAACCATCTTTTCGCCGATAGAGATGCTCAAACGCGATATGTTTTTGAGCGTTCAAGATTTCAGTAAATTCAGGGCTGGAAACAGAGCTAATTTGATGGATATTTAATTGGGTAAATTCGTCGCGAGTATAGCCTAATGATTGAACGGCTTGTTCGTTCACTTCTAAAATTTGATAGCTATTCGGATCGATAATGAGAATGGCATCATTTGCCGATTCAAAAATTTTGTGATATTTGCGAGCCGCATTTTCTAGATCGAGCCATTGCTGTTGGCGATCGCTCGCATCGTAGGCCGCCCCTACAAAACTCGATAGATTCCCTGTAGAATCATACACAGGTCTTTCTTGAATGGCTAGCCAAATGAGGCGATCGCGCTTATCAAAAAAGCGTACCAGACGCGAAAGCGATCGCCCTGGATGGTGTTGGAGCGACTTTCGCCACTGACGCGCATCCTCGCGATGCAAGCGCTGAAACCACAATTGAGGATCGGCATAAAACGCGCGGGGTTCGTATCCCGTTAAAGGGGTGACGGCAGGGCTAATATAGTCAAAGATCGCCGCCTGCGAGGGTGCCAAACGCATCTGATAGAGTAGATGAGGACAGGCCTCAACCAGAGGGTTCAATGAGCCAGGATCGGGCGGTTGTTGGGCTAAGACTTGTTGCACCAACGCCCCAAGTCCGGTTAACTGAGTTTTGAGTAGATAGTCAGTCGCGCCGTGTTTAATGCAGCGTACCGCCTCTTCAATGGTACCGTTCGCCCCAATCACGATCGCCGGAAGCGAGAGTTGGCGCGATCGCAACAATTGCAGCGCCGCGATCGCATCCAATTGGGTCAGAGGCGTATGAATTAAGATTAAATCTAGGGGTTCGCTGAGGGCGATCGCAAAATCCCCAAGCGTTTCTACGCGCCGCCAAGCCAGAGCAAAACCACAAGCTGACAACTGTTCGATCGGCAGTTGTGCATCTTCCGGAACTTCCCCCACAATTAAAACCTGCAACCGAGCTTTGCTCGGAGAAATCGATGTAGGCATTGGATACTGATAAAACTCAAGATTGTTATGGTGTCATTAGAAAACAGGGATGACAGGCATTGATAGTTGTAATTATTACAACCCCTGAAACTGATACTAGAGTTTAGCAATGGGAGCGACACAGCCGAGATGCACCCGAAAACGTAACTAACAGGGCATTGGGAGACAGAACATTGGGATTTTAGCCTACCTCAAAAAAGAGAGTCTATGAGTTAGTGAATCTATCTTAATGGAGTGACCATCAATACAGAGGAACTTAACAGGCGATCTACCCTAGGATAGAGGCGGTCAATTTCCCATCCAAGCGTTCCAGAGCGAGAACTGCGCTTTAACCCATGATAAAAAGCTAAACTCAAAATGGTTTGATGAACCCGTCAATCTGGAAGCACGCTCGTTGCCACTCGTCCTATGCCCGATGAATCGATCCTATCGCCAGAAACCCCTGTTGCTATCCCTTCTCTGACAAAAGCCCTAGAACAGATCCGCAACAACCTGCGACCGGGGCAACAAAGTATGGCAGACTGGCAGGGAGGGCCTTTAGCCGTTTCTGCCGTACCCGGTTCGGGTAAATCTACCGGAATGGCAGGGGCAGCCGCGATCGCGATCGCCCGCCATCAACTCCACGCCCGCTATCAACTGATCGTCGTCACCTTCACGCGTTCGGCGGCGGCGAGTATCAAAGCCAAAATTCGCCAACATCTGCGTGACTTATCCTTACCCCAAGGCGGGTTTAGCGTTCACACCCTGCACGGGCTAGCCCTGAATATTGCCACCCGCCATCCCGAACTTTCTGCCCTCAGCCTCGATACCGCCACCGTTATTTCCCCCAACCGTACCCATCAACTCCTACGGGCTAGCGTCGAACAATGGATCGCCGCCAACCCCCGCCATTACCAGAAACTCCTTGAAGGCAGCCAATTTGACGGCGAAGAAACCGAACGCCTGCGCCGCCAGTCGGTATTGCGAACCGAAGTTTTACCCGCTTTAGCCTATACCGTCATTCACGAAGCCAAAAGTTCCGGCTTGCTGCCCCAAGACTTACTGGCGATCGCCCAAACCCAACATCAACTCGCAGGCGACGACTATCAGGTGTTAACCCTCGCCGCCGGGTTGTACCGCAACTACCAGAACCAACTGCGATCGCGATCCTTAATTGACTACGATGACATGATTCTCGCCGCCCTGCGCGTTTTAGAAGATGTGGGGGCGCGCAAACTCTGGCAAAACCAAGTCTTTGCCGTCTTTGAAGATGAAGCCCAAGACTCCAGCCCCCTACAAACCCGCCTCTTAGAAATTCTCGCCAGTGGGGGCGAACAACTCAACCTTGTGCGAGTCGGCGATCCCAACCAAGCCATTAACTCTACCTTCACCCCCGCCGATCCCATCTACTTCCGCGAATTCTGCAACCAGTGCCAGCAACAAAACCGCCTCGCCACAATGGATCGCGCTGGGCGCAGTTCCCGAACCATCATCGATGCGGCTAACTTCGTTCTCACCTGGGTGAATAACTACACGCGCCACCAAAACGCCAGCCTGCAAGAGCAATATCCCGAACAGCCGCAGCTATCCGAACTCCCCTTCAGCCCCCAAGCGATCCGCCCCGTCGATCCGGGCGATCCGCAAGCTAATGCTAACCCCGACTTGGAGGATGGGGGGATGGGGGGATGGGGAGATGGGGGGAAAGTTCAAACTCAACCCTCTGTTCCTACTCAGCACTCAGCACTCAGCACTCAGCACTTAGAGAAGCACTCAGCACTCAGCACTCAGCACTCTGTTCCCACTCAGCACTCAGCACTCAGCACTCAGCACTTAGAGAAGCACTCAGAAAGGGGTTTAGAACTCCATACACCGAGCGATATTTATGAGACTGTGGTACGGATTGGAGAGCGGGTTAAAGGGCTGTTCGGGCGGCACCCAGAGCATAATGCGGCGGTTTTGGTGAGAACTAATGACCAAGGGTTGTTTGTGGCTAGCGAACTGCGGCGACTGTATCCGAATGAGATTGATATTTTTGATGTGGGCGATCGCGATCGTCAATCTCACGTTCCCCGCGAAATTCTCAGTTTGCTGCAATTTATCGAACGTCCCCATTCCCCCGATAATCTCAAAGCCGCCTTAGACGTTCTCTTAAACCGCAAACTTATTCCCTCTCAGGATCTTAACGCCCTCGCCACCGCCCCCGAAACTTTCCTCTATCCCGGCCCCCTCGATCCGCCCATTCGCGACATCTCCAGATCGGCGCGTCATCTGTGTCGGGCAATGTTGCGCGCCCGGATGGAACTCCCACCCTATCAGCTTATTACCTTTCTGGCTCTCACCCTCAAGTACAATCAAACTGAACTGGCAACTGCTGATAAATTAGGCGATCGCATTGCTATTCAAGCGTCGGGCGAGAGTTCCTTATTTAGAATTGTCGAAATTCTCACCGAAATTACCCAAACCGAACAGTTTGAACCCGTCGATGTCGAGTCTTCTGCTGAGGACTCCCCCTACACCCGCCCCGGTCAACTCACCATTATCACCATGCACAAAGCTAAGGGCTTAGACTGGGATTATGTGTTTTTGCCTTTCCTCCAAGAACAAAACCTCCCCGGTAGCCTCTGGGTAACGCCGAGTGCAAAGTTTTTAGGTGACTATACCTTAGCCGAAGTCGCCCGCGCCCAAATTCGCGCCTCTCTCCACGAAAAACCCCTCCCTTCTGTTGCCCTCGCCTGGGAACAAGCCGAGTATTTAAAAACCGCCGAAGAGTTTCGCCTCTTATACGTTGCCATGACCCGCGCCAAGCGCTTATTGTGGATGTCTGCGGCTAAACGCGCCCCTTTTAGTTGGAATTTGGCGAACCTCAAACGCCGGAATAACCTAGAAGAAAAGCGCCCTTGTCCCGTCATTCCCGCCCTCAAGCAAAAGTTTCCCCAGGCGGTGGTTTTTTGAGATTGTGCTGAATTTAACGCAACTCAGCAACCTGTTGCCAGTCTAGACCCCGCATTTAGGTAGAGGATAGCGCCCAGTCTCCTGATTAAGCTGAATAGATTCCATCAGAACAATAGCAATGGCGATCGATTCAACCGTTCAAAAAACCCCAGCGATGGTACTCAGAGGTATTAGACAACTGAGAATTGCCGCTTTTTTACTCGGTTTTGGTTTGGGCGGATTTATCGATGCGATCGCCCTCCACATGATTTTGCAGTGGCATCACATCATCTCCAACCTTGTCCCAATGGACACGTTGGCGGGCCTGCAAATTAACGTTTGGGGCGATGGCATCTTTAGCGCAGGAATGTGGCTGATTACCGTTATCGGTTTAGGGCTACTTTGGAATGCACTCAAACAAAATCCTATCCTTCCCCTATCCACACAAGCATTTATTGGTTGGATCGTTGTCGGATGGGGCGGTTTTAATACCTTTGATAGTATTGTTTTTCATGCCATACTCAAGCTGCATCACATCCGGCAAGTGCCTAACTTCCTGGTGTACGACATTAGCTTCTTCATCCTGGGATTATTGTTAATTGCGATCGGATTTTGGTTAACGCGAGAAAAATCATCTGGAGTCAGTTAAACTTCTCGTTCTAACCAAGCCCGCATTTTACCCGGATTCAGCAAACCATAGGGATCGACTTCTTGTTTAAAAGCAAGTTGTACCGGGTCGATGGCTTTTCGTCCCCCATCTTCCAAGATATAAGTATGGGGATTGGGGATAAAAATGCCGCGTTCTTCGTGATAGCGGATAATTTCGTTTAACCGTTCCTCCGTGGTAAACCGAATCACCTGTAACGCCGCCGGAACCGCCCTTCCTCCCATCCGCAGGAACTCAACGTGCATCATCACCTCATCGCCAAAATGATGATACATGTGTTCTAAGGTGGCTAAATCTTTTTCTGGGGGAAACAGACTTTGCAGATAGGTTAAATTCGGGTCTACATTGCGGGCGTGCAGGGTGGTATGGTTCCAGGTAAACTCCGCTAAATTAAAGCCTTTCCCGGCATCCTGGGCAGATTTAGTATAAGTAATCGTTCCGCCATACTCTTTGACTAAAGCTTGTACCCCTTCTAAACTGCCTTCGGCAACAATTAACAAAGCGATATGACTGCCTTCGGGAATATAGGGGCGCAACGCGGTAAAGTAGGTGGGAATCGGATCGGCGTGGAGACTAATCAGCTTTTTAATTAAACCATCCGCATCGCCTAACGCTTGCCCAAAATGCGCCGAACTCATAAAGTCTGGGAACGCTGCGATCGCTTCTACCCAAGGATAAGCCGGGCCGAGAGGAATTTCCAGTTCGGTGATAATGCCATTGGTGCCGTAGGCGTGGTTAACCTTTTGCACATCATCGCCGCGCAATTCCAGAACGCGAGGTTCCTCTTCTAAGGTAACAACGCGAACAGCTAGCAGGTTGCCGCGATCGCGCAATTGCCCATAGGTAATTGAACCAATTCCCCCGCTACCCCCCGCAATAAAGCCGCCAATAGTTGCAGTCCGGTAGGTAGAAGGGGCCATGCGAATTTCCCACCCAATTTCGCGGGTTTTCTTATCGAGTTGCGCCAACTTCACCCCCGCCTCCACGCGAACCACTCCCGGTTTCACCCAAGGAATCCCCTGTAAGCGCGTCATATCGAGAATTACGCCCCCTTCGAGAGGGACGCATTGGCCATAATTCCCCGTTCCTGCGCCGCGAATAGTAACAGGAACCCGATACTTGGCGCAAACCGCCGCCACCTGCACCACTTCCGCCTCGTTCGCCGGACGAACCACCAAATCTCCCACTTTCCCCGTCAGTTGGGGAACTAAAACAGGACTGAAGGTATAGTAATCCTGAGAGAGTTTAGCAACCTGGTTCGGGTCTTGGATCGTTTCAATTCCATTCAGTTCAGCAATAAAGCTATCCCAATTAGTCAAGCGGTTTGGTGTTAAGGTCATACGGCAATTTCTAGGTTAATTAAGGTACATCGTTCTAGAGACGTGGAACAAGGATAAAGCAACTCAGTGAGTAACAGTGTGCTGAGTGGGAAGGGAGTGCTGAGTGTAAAGTGCTGAGTGCTGAGTAGGAACAGAGTGCTGAGTGCTGAGTGCTGAGTAGGAACAGAGTGCTGAGTGTAAAGTGCTGAGTGCTGAGTGGGAACAGAGTTGAGAACCTGAGCGTTTGCACCCTCTTTCCCCCCATCCCCCCACCTCCCCATCCTCTTCTTCCCCAACTCCTAACTCCCAACTCCCAACTCCCTTCTTCCCCCCATCCTCTTCTTCCCCAACTCCTAACTCCCAACTCCCAACTCCCTTCTTCCCCCCACCCTTCTTCCCCAACTCCTAACTCCCAACTCCCAATTCCCTTCTTCCCTAACTCCCAACTCCCTTCTTCTCCTTTACCATCAAATCATCAAGTTCGGCATACTCAGGAAGGGTTGTGTCGATGGGTTGACCGTTTCTGAGGACAATTCGGTCGTGTTGCGATCGCGCTAAGAGTTCGCTATAGTTCCGACCTTTAAATAACACTAAGTCTGCGGGTAATCCGACGCCAATTTGACCCACTTCGGGAAGGTCCATCACCCTTGCAGGTGTCAGCGTTACGGCTTGGGGCCAGTCGCCGTAGGGGATATCTAAATGGGCGATGCGAACCGACTGGGTAAAGACTTCTAGCATATCGTGATCGCCAAAACCATAGAACGGATCGCGACAGTTATCGCTAGCAAAAATCACCGGAACGCCCGCCGCTTTCAACTCGCGAACCAGGGTAACGCCGCGCAACCTGGGAGTTTCAGCAGATTGGCGATCTTGTAAGTAGAGGTTGCACATTGGTAGGCTAACGATCGCAATTTCGGCTTCTTTCACCAGTTCAATCGTTTTCGCAACCGTTTGGGGATCTTGCACCGATAAGCTACAGCAATGATCGCACGTTACCCGACCGGGGAAGTTATGGCGCAAGGTGGCGGCGGCGACATGGCGCAGGCTAATATCATCGGGATTCAGGCTTTCATCAACGTGAAAATCTAAGTCGAGTTGGCGTTCTTTGGCGAGGCTAAAAACGCGATCGAGTTGGGCGTCAAGATCCGGGTTCATCAGGGTAACGCCGCCTAGCATTCCACCCGCTTCGGTGACGCGATCGGCTAATTGTTCGCCTTCTGGGGTTAAAAAGATATCTAGGGGCATAATTGTCACCCCTTGCAGGTCAATTTTATCTTGCCATTCTTGTTTTAAGGTCTTAAAGACTTCCCAACTAGCGGGAACTTGCGGCCCGGCTGAGTCAATATGGGTTCTAATGGCTTTTGTCCCTTGGGCGTAGCTGCACTTTAAGCCAAACTCAAAACGGCGATAGGTATCTTCAAAATCCCAATTTTTACTAGAATCTTGGGGAACGATGTTCAGGGCAGTTTCAAACGTCCCATCTAGATTAGGCGATCGCGGCCAGATATGTCCTTTATCGAGATGGGTATGCATATCCACAAAACAGGGCCACACTTGGCCGCCGCGTAAATTGTAGCTTGGGGCGGCAGCGCGATCGCCCTGGGGAACAATCTGGGCAATCTTCCCCTGGCAAATTTCTAAATCGACTAAAAGTAAATCTTCTCGCGTCCGGGGAACAGTTTCTAAGCCATCTAAGCTAGCTAGCAAAGAGACGGCAACATGGGCGTTAGTAATCCAGTAACTTTGAGGATTGAAAACCATGAGGAAATCTGGTGTAGAGTTGTGAAATCGCGCTGAGGTTGCGCCGGGGAATTCTGGGGTTAGTTTTCCCGTTTGACTGCGCTTTCGTGCCAATTTTTCAGCAAGAAATCTGATAGCGCCGTTAACAGGGCAAAAATCGCCACGCCTAAGCCCGTTGTCATCAACAAAGCGGCAAACATCCGGGGAATTTGTAAGTTATAACTGGCCATCAAAATCTGATAGGCTAAACCCGATCTCGCCCCACCCGTTCCGGCGACAAATTCCGCAACCACTGCCCCAATTAACGCCAAACCGCCGCTAATTCTTAACCCGCCTAAAAAGTAAGGCATCGCTGCCGGGAGGCGCAAGTACAGGAGAGTTTGCCATCGAGAGGCCCGATAGAGTTGAAACAGGTTGGAAAGATTATGATCGATGCTGTTTAATCCGAGGGTGGTATTGGAGATGATTGGGAATAGGGCGACAATCCAGGCACAGACGACCAAGGCCGCAAAGGTGTTATTTTTGAGCCAGATAATGATCAAAGGCGCGATCGCCACAATCGGCGTTGTCTGTAAAATCACCGCATAGGGAAAGAAACTGCGTTCGATCCACTTGCTTTGGGTAAATAAAATCGCAATCAATAACCCTGAAACCGCCGCCGCGATAAAGGCAGTGAGGGTAATTTGCAGGGTAATTAACAACGCCGGAAATAGCGTTCCCCAATCTCTAACCAGGGTTTGCAAGACCAAAATCGGGCCGGGCAGCAAATAAGGGGGAATGCCACTGATGCGAACGCCCAAATCCCAAATCAACAATACCAAAAGTCCGACCGCTAAAGGGGCAAGGACATCTGGCGATCGCAATTTATCCAGGCGTTTGACCCACACCCCTAGCGGCTTGGGGAGATTCTCCGTTTCCCACGTCTTTTGTTCAGCATCCATTGGCAATCCTTGACTTAAATTGACGGCCTAGGCGAAACCTGAGAATAAACTGGGGTTGACTGCTTCACCTCCATCGCTTCGGATAAGCGATCCTGGACTTCGCGACAATATTCGTTATACAAGGCAGAAGTCCGAAACTCCTCTGTTCTGGGATAGGGCGCATCAATGGCAATATCCGCAACCACTCGTCCCGGACGGGCAGCCATTACAATCACCCGATTGGATAAATACACCGCCTCATAAATATTGTGAGTCACAAACACCACAGTCCACTGTTTCTGACTCCACAACTCCAACACATCGCCATTGAGTTTGCTGCGGGTAATTTCATCCAACGCCCCAAACGGTTCATCCATCAACAGAACGCTAGGTTGCGTCACCAACGCCCGCGCAATTGAAGCCCGCATTTTCATTCCCCCGGACAGTTCGCGGGGGTAAGATTGGGCAAAGCGATCTAACCCGACCAAATGCAAGGCTTCGCGCACTGTGGGCAAGGCTTTGCTTCTCGGTTGTCCCGCTAGCTTTAACGGTAGCAAAACATTATCGAGAACCGTTGCCCAAGGCATTAAGGCCGCATCTTGAAACACAAAGGCTAGCTGGCGTTGCGACTGATGTTCCCCCCACTCAATTGACCCAGAACTAAGGGTTCCCAAACCTGCCATTAGCCGCAAAACGGTACTTTTACCGCATCCGGAAGGCCCCACTAAGCTAACAAATTGCGACTCTTGAATGGTCAGACTCATGTCTTGTAAGGCAACCGTCCCATTCGCATAGGCTTTGCGGACATGGGTCAAGGTAATGGCGGGTCGTTCTAGACTCATTAACTTCAAGATCGAGGTGGGCTATCTCTGTTATTGTGCATCGATTTTTCAGGGAGTGGGGGGTCTAACTAACTTTTGTAGTAATCGACGCCTTTGTTCACAAATTGCAGGGTGTAAGCTTGGCGATAGTCTAAGTTTTGGGGAAGGACGCCCGCCTGGGCCATAATGTCAAAGAAAGATTGCCAGCGTTCGTCAGTCATTGCCCCGATCCCTTGGCTTTGGGCTTCTCCGGACAAAACGATGCCGTATTCTTTGAGTTTGGCTAAACCATTGGCTAAGACATCATCGGTCATTTCTGGGTTATCTTGTTTAATCAGTTGATTGCCCGGTTCGGGATTGTCGAGATAGCTATACCAGCCTTTAATGGAGGCATCGACAAAGCGCTGTACTAAGTCGGGGTTGTTCGCGACCACTTCTTGACGGGTTTCAATGGTGGTGGAGTAGGGTGTATAGCCTTGGTCTGCCAGTAGAATAACGACGGGTTCAAATCCGGCTTCTTTCTGAATTTTGTAAGGTTCTGAGGAGAGATAACCTTGTTGGGCAACGCCTTTATCGGCTAAGAAGGGGCCGAGGTTAAAGTTATAGGGGCGTTTTTGGTCGTCGGTAAAGCCAAATTCTGCTTGCAAGAAGGGCCAGTAGGTGGTGTTGGCTGCGGCTGAGACTAAGATGGGTTTGCCTCGCAAGTCTTCTAGGCTGGAGACGCCGACATCGGGATGGGCAATTAAAACTTGCGGATCTTTTTGGAAAATAGCGGCGACGGTGACTTTGGGGATATTCTCTTGAATGGCTTTTAGGGCGTCGGAACCATAACCCATAAAGAAGTCTACCGCCCCTCCCATTAACAGTTGCGTGCCGTTGACTTGGGGCCCTCCCATGCGGATGGTGACATCTAAACCGTGGTCTCGATAGATGCCTGTGGCAACCGCTTGATAAAATCCACCATGTTCGGCTTGGGCGTACCAGTTGGTCCCATAGGTCACGCGATCTAAGCTACCGTTAGGAGACGGGGAAGAGTTGGTTGCGGTGGGGTTGCCATTACAGGCGGTGACGATACTGGTACCGAGTGCGATCGCGCCATACTTTAAGAGTTTGCGACGACTTAGAGAAGGGGTAAAGTCCTGCATGGCGTTGACCTCTGGAGCTAAGTAAGTTAAGACTTGAAGATTTTATTATCAGTTGGAACTTAGTAAAATTCAATGATTTTTACTGTATCCTATATAGCAAACTTTAGGCTCAGTGGCTATGGCGATCGCGGTTGAGTTTGTGATTCTGGGTTTCAAGAACTCTGAGAACAAACAGCCAGCAAAACCTCTCAAGGATGGACGATCGATTAGGGACTTAATAAGTTGAATCGAGTCTACCTTTGAGGAGGTATGTCACCATTTCACCGCGCCCTTTAATCGGAATGGTTCCGCGCTTTTCAAAGTGGAAGCGATCGCGCAAACGCTGGTAGATAATTTCAGTCACTTGAATGCTTCCTGGTAAGGCTTGAGATTCCATCCGCGAAGCAACATTGACGGTATCTCCCCAGAGATCGTAAATAAATTTTCTCAGACCAATCACTCCAGCCACCACGGGGCCGGTATTAATGCCAATCCGAATTGAAAAAGGTTCGCCATTATCTTGTTTAAACCTTTGAATGGCGGTTTGCATATCTAAGGCCATTTGGGCCACGGCGGCGGCGCTATCTCGCTGGCGGTTAGGAATTCCACCCACCACCATATAAGCATCGCCAATGGTTTTAATTTTCTCTAAACCATGCTTTTCTGCAAGCCGATCGAACGTCGAGAAAATCTCATTTAAAAGTTTAACCAATTCCGTAGGAGAAATCCGGGCCGAGATTTGAGTAAACCCGACAATATCAGAAAATAAAACCGTCGCTTCTTCAAAACTATCCGCAATATTATGTTCCTCTTGTTTGAGGCGTTCGGCGATCGCTTCCGGTAAGATGTTTAATAGCAGGCGTTCCGATTGGGCTTGGGCAGAACGGGCTTCTTCGTAGAGTTCGGCTTGGGAAATGGCGATCGCCAATTGATCGGCGACAGCTTGCAACAATTCCATCTCGCTGCTACTCCAAGTCCGAGTGCGATCGCATTCTACAAACCCAATCGATCCAATTTGCCCAGAATGGGTGTGAATGGAAACGCTGAGTAACGCCTGAAATCCCAAATCTTGATAAAAGCGTTGGGCGACTGGATCGCCAATCTGACTAATATCATTCACCCGCAGAATGTTTAAATAGATGGAAAGATTTTCTAAGAAAATCTCTGGGTTCTCCGTCGTGATAAAAAACGGATAGCAGCCCACAAAACTCCGCAAACCCTCCGTTTTTGACTCCTTAACCACTTCCCAATAGGGTTGTAACTCATTGGAACGGAACCAAGCAAAGAAAGCGCGATTGCTACGAGACTCCCCGCCTAAAAGCTGGCGCATTTCATGAACCGCCGTCTCCAAAATCATCTCCAAATCTAGAGAATTGCGAATCGCACTTGCCAAACGGTTCAAAAGCGCCTCGCGTTGGGCAAATTGCTGTAAGGCTTCTTGGGCTTGCTTGCGGGTGAGGGCATTGGTGAGAATTTCGGCGACAATTTGTAATAAAGCCCGGTCTTCATCTGCCCAATGATGGGGCGATCGCACCGTCTCAAATCCCAAAAAGCCGGTATTTTTACTCTCGCAAATCATCGGAACCCAAATCAGCGATTGAATTCCCTGACTTTGCAAACACTCTTGAAAGCGTTTCGCCTCTGGGGGTAATTCTGCTACTTGGGGAATATGGAGAATTTCTAAACGCTTCAGTTGGGTTAGCGCCCAGTCTAACTCCGATTCATGCCAGCGGTTCGCCAACTCCTGCGGTAGGGGAGAATCAGGGATTTGCCATTGGTGCGTTTTTCTGAGGGCGCTGGCTTCAAGTTGAGTTTCCCCAGACCAAGCGATAACATAACTACGATCGACTTGAGTAAATTCGCTAATGGCTTGCAACGCGATCGCGATCGCCTCATCCACCTGTTCGGGGGGCTGATTGATAAAATTAGCCGAAATCGTCGTGACTAAATGCTCAATTTCCAGGCGATATTGCAACGCCATTTCCGCTTGCTTGCGTTCGGTAATATCTTGCATCACCGCCAGAACGCAGGCTTCGCGCCCCAACTCAATAATCTCCGCCGAAATTAAAACAATTAACACCTCCCCCGATTTACGCCGAAAGTTGGCTTCCACATTTCTTATAAAACCTTGCGTTTCTAGCAACTGACGCATCTGCAAGCGATGTTCGGGTTGCACCCAAATGCCTAAATCTAGGGCGTTTTGACCGATAACTTCAGCGCGGGTATAGCCAAAGGCTTGTAAAAAGCTATCATTGGCCTCAATGTAGCGCCCATCGCAAACCGTACTCATCGTGACGTATTCCGGAGAAGACAGAAACGCCTTAGAATACTTTTCTTCCGATAAACGCAAGGCTTCCTCAGCATGTTTGCGATCGGTAATGTCGCGAACCATCACCAGGGCTTGATCTTTGCCGCAGGGGACAATGCGCGACTCCTCGTAGCGGATTTCTCCAGGAAACTCAATCTGATATTCATGGTATTGGGTTTCTCCGGAGGCGATCGCCCTTTGCACCGCTTCGAGTCGCCCTTGGGCCACCTCCTTGGGCAACACCTCAAACACGCTTTTACCGACCACTAGATGCGTTTCTACCACCGATTCAATCCGCTTGGAGGGCCAAAAGTCCAAAAAAATCCCATCCTCGCGCACGCGCATCATTAAATCGGGAATCGCTTGCAGTAAACTCCGATTCATGGCCTCGGTTTGGCGCAAGGTTTGTTCGGAACGCTGACGTTCGAGAACTTCACTGGTTAGGAGTTGGTTGGCGTCGCGCAGTTGGGCGGTACGTTCTTCGACTCGGACTTCTAATTCATTAAACGATTGTTGCAGTTGGCGGGCCATTTGGTTGAAGGCTTTCACCAGGCGGCGAACTTCAATGGTTCGGACTGCGGGTAAACTTAGATGGGTGCCTTGGGGTAAAAGCAGGGCCGCTTGGCTGAGTTGTTGAATGGGTTGGGCGATCCAACTGGCGGTTAGGGTACCCACAATAATCGCGATCGCGATCGCCACCAGCGCCACTTGCAAGGCGGTTTGCTTATAGGTTTGCAGCGGCCCCAAAAAGTCGCTTTCTGGGACGGCGACGCCTACCAACCAATTCAAACCGCGCGGATCGCCATAGGGGGTTAGCTGCACAAAATAGCGATCGCGCCCCAGTTTAAATTGTAACTGGCGGCTGGTTTGCAGGGTCTGAAGATTGCCGATCGTGTTGGCAACGGTTTGAATCACCGGATTTTGACTTTCCGCCGCAAATCTGCGCCGCGTATTTCTCACCTCTCTCACCAGCAAGTCTTCTTCGGAGGAGGTGGCAATCAGTTCGCCTGTGGGTTCTAAAATAAAAATTTCCCCCGACTGACTCAGGGGAAGGCGCTGTAAAAAGGTGCTGATGTCTTGCAGATTCAGAAAAATCGCCGCTACCCCTTGCAAGGTAAAGTTGGGGCGATGGACGGGTTGCACTGCTGCGATCGCTGGCGCGATCCGGGTGCCATTAAATTTCAGAAATACAGGACTCCACACAGGCCTGCGGGCCCAAATGGCGGCTTGAAACCACGGCAATTGGCGCGTATCGTAGTAGGTAGCGAGGTTGATCCGCTCAAAGATTTGTTCTTGGGCGTCAATGGTTTCGCGAATCAGTTGCCCGTTGGTATCGGCATCTGCCCGTTCAATGGTGTAGGTGAGTTCTCCTTCCGGGGAAACCATGCGAGTCAGGGCGGTATATTCGCCAGTTGCGTTCCCAAAGGCGATCGCATTCACCGCATCAAACGAGAGTAAATTTTGCCACAATAGCGTCTCTAGGGTGCGAAGATTCCGCACATCCAAATTCTCGCGCACGATCGCATTGGCACTGAGTTGATTAACCAGCGGCGGCGTTGCTAAAAAGGTATTTAAATTGGACTCCACCCGTTCGCTAACTTCTGTCAACCACTGGCGCGCAATCTGATTCGCCGCTTTTTGCCCATTCTGAAAGGATAGCCATTCCGCTACCCCCACGCCAATCACCACTTGGAGGACAAACAGGGCGGCTAGCAACGTGCGTAAACTCACCGTTTGCGAAATTTGAGTAACGCGACGGGAAAGGGCATTGAAAATCATGTGCAGTATGAAGCCAAATTAAGCAGAACCGCGAATCTTCAATTAGCCGTGATAACTCACCCAGGCTTGAACAAAAATATAAATCGATAAGAGACCCAGCAATGTGCGGAAGGCGATTGTCACCGTGCGATCCGGTAACTTGGGGAGAAAGCGGGTACTCACCTGCGCCCCGATTAATCCGCCTATCCCTAATAACAGCCCTTCTAGTAGTAACACATTACCGCGCCAAGCATGACCCACACAAGCAGAAACCGCCGTAATCACAATTACCCCTAAGCTGGTTTGAATTGCAGTTTTAATGGTTTCCCCTAAAAGCAGGATTTGCAAGGGAACCATAATTACTCCACCCCCAACGCCGAAAAATCCGGCTAAAAAACCAGCCGCCCCCCCTGTAAACAGGCGGGCAAGTAAGGGATTGGAAGATTCATGTCTGGCGGCTTCTACATCTTGGGTAATCTGTTTTCGCAGTTGCACCAGGTAAATATTTAACCACAGCAGCAAGCCAAAGGTGACAAGCAGAATATAGTCGGGGACCCAGTTGGCGAGGGAAGCCCCCAGTTGGGCGGTAAAAATCGCCGGAAGACCGATATAAAAGACCTGCTTGAAGCGAAAAAAGCCCATGCGCCAATTCTGGATACTCCCAGAAAGCGAGGTCATTAAGATCGCTAAACTGCTGGTGGCGACGGATTCAACGGGAGTATAACCGAGGGTCACGAGGAGGGGAACCAGCACGGTTCCCCCGCCAATGCCTAAAAATCCCGCGAGTATCCCCGAAAACAGCCCTCCGCCTGCCAGTAGCAAGAGTTGGATGGTGGTCATGGGTTCAGGGTCGTGAATGGGGCTTCCCAAGATTCAACGCTGGGTAAAATGGCTTTGGGTAATAAACCATGTACGCCTTTGGTTGGGGAATTGACGACTTGGGTAATCCGGAAGCTGGCGGCTAAACTACATAAAATATAGGCTTCTTCAGCGGAAATTCCGGTGAGTTTTTCTACAAAACCAATCAGATTTTTTAAAGCTTGGGCAAAGGCTTCATCCAGGGTTTCGCCAAATCCCATCGCCACAAAGTCTGTCGGGGTTTCGGCAAAGGGAACCGTCAGGTTGAGATGTTTGTGCAAAATGAGTTGAATGCTGCCATTCATTGAGGTTTCAATTGCCGTTACGTTGACTTCGCCGTCGCCTTGGGCGGCATGGCCGTCTCCGATGGAGAACAGGGCACCCGGTACGAGGACGGGGAGGAAAACTCGCGATCCGGCTTGGAGTTCTCGGTTATCAATATTACCGCCATAGTGCCCTGGGGGTACAGAGGAATGCGGATCGTCAGGGGTGGCGACGCCGAGAATGCCGAAGAAAGGTTGCAGGGGCAGGTGAATGCCGCTTTGGGGCGGAAATTCGGCGGTTTGGGTTTCGAGGTTGAGGGGAATAAAACGCAGCGCCGGGTCGGGAAACTCTTGGGGTAAAGCCCCCCAGCCGGAACGAATGGCGTTAAAGCCGATGGGCAGTCGGGGGGTAATGGCTTCGAGGCGGATTTCTAAAATATCGCCAGGGAGGGCATCTTGGATGTAAACCGGGCCGGTGAGTAGGTGAGGGCCGGGCCCCACTTTTCGGTCTGGGGGCAGGTTCTGGCAGATGTCGAGGAGTTCTGGGGTGACAAATTCAGCCGGGGCATGGGAGTAGATGTAATATCCGGTATAGGTTTCTACGTCAATGCGATCGCCTGAAGCAATCTGGAGGACGGGCGGTAACTGGCAAGAAAACCCCCCGACATGAACCGTTTCGCAAGTAGCCTTTAGCGTATAATTAACCATTAACAACTCCTTCTGAGGAGATTAAATGCGATCGCGTTTGTAAATTTTGCTTGTTCCTATTGTCTGGCTTTTTGATACTCAAAGCGTCTGGAAACGTTAACAAACCCACAATTTGTAAACAATTTTTCCTACAATTTACGAAATTTCTCTCCCTTTTGTCTGTTAAAATTATTACTTTGGAAACGAATTAAACCCCTTAAATTCTCTCTCTAGATAGATGCCAATTTTATAAAAAACAATCATCTTCCAATTAGGTATATTTATCCTGATTAAAGTTAAATCAAATTATATTGAGTTTTTTTTCATTAATCCCAAAAACAGGTTAATAACGAACAAAATCGCGGTATCAATAGAAATACTGAATACTTCTAGAAACCTCTAAATTACTTTTAAAAGATGAACAGTATTCCTTGGCTTAGTCAGGTGCAAGCCCACCTACTAAGGCGGAAATTCTGGCGCTTGTTTGGGATAACACTCGCCTTTCTTTTCGGACTTCACGCGTTAGTTGCCCTGCCCGGAAACACGCAACAACCCGTGACCCTCAGCTTAATGATGAACTCCACAGAGGTTCCGGCTTGGAGAGATGTACTGATCCCGGCCTTTGAGGAAGCCCATCCCAATATCA
This sequence comes from Desertifilum tharense IPPAS B-1220, assembly GCF_001746915.1. NCBI lineage: Bacteria > Bacillati > Cyanobacteriota > Cyanophyceae > Desertifilales > Desertifilaceae > Desertifilum > Desertifilum tharense. The sequence continues at coordinate 19,352 of NZ_MJGC01000037.1, read as the reverse complement.
GAATCAATTTGATTGAAGGCCCCAACCAAACCAACTTACAGGAGGATTTGTACACCTCCGCCTTCCTATTAGGAGATTCTCCCTACGACCTGATTATGATGGATGTCATCTGGACGCCCAAATTTGCGGCCGCCGGATGGTTATTACCCTTAGACGATCGCGTTAACGCCGCCCAGTTAAACCAAGACTTCCTAGAACAAGATGTCCAAGGGGGACGCTACGAAGATCGCCTCTATCGCATTCCCTTCCGCTCCGATGTGGGAATGTTATATTACCGCACCGACTTACTCGAACAAGTGGGCGCGCAACCCCCCGAAACCTTCACAGAACTCGTCGAGATTTCTCAACAGATTCAACAAAATACCGATGTCAACTGGGGTTATGTCTGGCAAGGACGGCAATATGAAGGCCTATCAGCCATGTTTGTCGAAATCCTGCAAGGCTTTGGCGGATTTTGGGTCAACCCCGAAACCAACGAAGTCGGACTCGATCGCCCAGAAGCCTTAGAAGCCGTCAACTTCCTCCGTAGCACCATTCAACAGGGCATTTCCCCCTCTGGCGTCACCACCTACGCCGAAGAAGAAACCCGTCGCTTCTTCCAAAGCGGTCAAGCCGCCTTCCTCCGCAACTGGCCCTATGTGTGGCCCTTAGCGAACGAAGACTCGCCCGTCGCCGGTCGGATTGGCATTCGCCCAATGGTGGCTCAACCCGATAGCACCAGCGGCGCGTGCTTAGGCGGATGGGGATTTGGAATTGCAGTCAACTCCGCGCACCCCGATGAAGCCTGGACGGCCATTGAGTATTTCACCAGCGAAGAAGCCCAACGGCGCTTTATCCTCGAAACCGGTTACGTTCCCTCGCGGCGTTCCTTATTTACCGATCCAGAAATTACAGCACGATACGCTCACTATCCCCAATTGCTAGAAGTGGTCGAAAGTGCAGTATTGCGCCCCCCCATTCCGCAGTATGCCCAAGCCTCCGATATTTTGCAGCGCTACCTCAATGGCGCGCTAACCGGACGGTTTACCCCCGAACGGGCGTTACAGTCTGCTGCGAATGAAACCCGTCGCCTGCTGAATGTGGGTGGCGATGCTTAGTTGAGATGTAAAGGACGCATAGCATGGCTCAAGCTCAAGATACATTGCGGGTTCGAGAACAGCGCACGGGTTGGATTTTAGTCGCGCCAGCGTTTATATTGCTGGCTTTGGTGTTTGCTTACCCGATTTTGCGGTCGTTCTGGCTCAGTTTGTTTACAGAAAACCTAGGAACCAATCTCCAACCCGTTTTTTCGGGTTTGAATAACTACGGACGGATGGCGGGAGATGGGCGTTTCTGGAATACGATGTGGAATACCAGCGTCTTCACCTTTTTTTCGGTGGTGCTGGAACTATTGCTCGGTATGGCATTTGCGCTAATTCTGCACCAACCGTTTAAAGGTCGGGGCATTGTTCGTACCATCGCCATTTTACCTTGGGCGTTGCCAACGGCTCTGATTGGGTTAGTTTGGCAGTGGATTTTTAACGACCAGTTTGGGGTGTGGAATGACCTCTTAATCCGCTTGGGGATTATCAACCAGGGGATTAACTGGTTGGGCGATCCGATTTTGGCGATGATGTGCGTGATTGCAGCCGATGTTTGGAAAACCACCCCGTTTATTAGCATCCTGCTGTTGGCGGGGTTGCAATCGATTCCCGATGATTTGTACGAGGCGCATTCGATTGATGGGGCAACGCCTTGGCAGAACTTTACCCGAATTACGCTGCCGTTGTTAATGCCACAGATTTTGATTGCGGTGCTGTTCCGCTTTGCTCAAGCGTTTGGCGTGTTCGACTTAATTCAGGTGATGACCGCAGGCGGGCCGGGTGGTGCAACGGAAGTGGTGTCTTTGTATATCTACTCCACCGTGATGCGCTATCTCGATTTTGGCTATGGGGCGGCTTTGGTGGTGGTGACGTTTACGTTACTGGTGATTGCAGTGGCGATCGCCTCTTTCCTCCTCAGTAAGTCCCGCGCCAACCTCACGCAGTAAATCCTGGAATTGTTTCATCATAGGCAACTCGATCGATGGCTACAACAGTTAACACGGCTCCCCCCAAGTCCACAAATACGGGCAAGCTCATTCTCAAAAAGGTGGTTTTCCCGTTAGGACTCGCGTTTTTGATTATTTTCTGCCTCGCCCCGGCCCTGTGGCAACTGCTCACCTCGATTAAGGTGAATGAGGCGATCGCAGCGTTTCCCAATGTCTATTTCCCCAGACCGGATCAATATACCCTGCAACATTACCAGGATGTATTATTCCGGCGTCCCTTCCTGCGCTACACCTTAAACAGTTTTTTGGTGTCGATGATCTCGACCCTGCTAGCCCTAGCTTTAGGGGCCCCCGCCGCCTATGCGTTGGCACGTTTGCGACTGCGCGGCGAACAAATCCTGCTCGGTACCGTGCTGATTATTACCCTATTTCCCTTTGTTCTCGTCTTTTTGGGACTGCTGGAAATTATGCAGATCTTCCGCTTGGGGAATAACTATTTAGCCTTAATCATTCCCTATACCGGAATTAACTTACCGCTGACCATTCTGGTGATGCGGAGCTTTTTCTTGCAACTGCCCAAGGATTTAGAAGATTCCGCCAAAGTGGATGGGTACAGCACTTGGAATATGTTGTTGAGAATTGTCCTACCCATGACCCTTCCGGCGATGGTGACAACGGGAATTCTCACCTTTATTTCGGCTTGGAATGAATTTATCTTTGCGCTGACATTTATGACGCGCGAAGAAATGAAAACCATTCCGGTAGGAACCGCGCAGTTAGGAGGGGCCACTACGTTTGAAATCCCCTATGGGGCGATCGCGGCCGCAACCGTCATGGGAACCATTCCCCTGGTTTTACTAGTGCTGTTCTTCCAGCGCAAGATTGTTCAAGGCCTAACCGCCGGTGCGGTGAAAGGTTAATCTCCCGATTCATCCCGTTATTATTGCAAAACCTGTTCAAAACAATGGCAAAACTTGAAGTTAGAAATCTCAACAAAACCTATAACCCCAAGGTTGTTCCGGTTAAAGATGTCAGTTTAGATGTGAATGATGGGGAGTTTCTTACCCTACTCGGTCCTTCGGGATGCGGTAAGTCTACGACGTTGCGGATGATTGCGGGATTGGAACAACCCACGCGGGGGACAATTCGGATTGGCGATCGCGATGTCACCAATATTCGTCCGGGCGATCGCAATATTGCAATGGTGTTCCAAAGCTACGCTCTCTACCCCCACATGAGCGTTTATGATAACTTGGCGTCTGGCTTGAAGCTGAAAAAGGTTCCCAAAACCGAAATCGACCAGCGAATTCAACGCTCTTGCGGCGTCTTGGGCTTAGAACCGTTAATGGATCGCAAACCCGGCCAACTCTCCGGAGGTCAGCGCCAACGGGTAGCATTAGGTCGGGCCTTAGTTCGCAACCCCGATATCTTCCTATTAGATGAACCCCTTAGTAACCTAGACGCGCTGTTAAGAGAGCGAGTCCGCGCCGATATTAAACAACTGTTTGAATCGCAAAATGTGCCTGTGGTATACGTCACCCACGACCAAACCGAGGCGATGACGCTTTCAAGCAAAGTGGCGGTTCTCAACGAAGGTCTAGTCCAACAACTCGACCCCCCGGCAAAAATTTATATGTATCCCGCCAATGAGTTTGTTGCAGGCTTTGTGGGTAGCCCTCAAATGAACCTGCTACGGCTCAAGTGTGAAGGGAATGCCGCCGTGTTGGGCAATTCCCGAATTCGCCTCCCCGATATGCCCTCAACCCCCGCAGAAGTGACCCTTGGCATTCGTCCAGAAAACGTTCGTCTAGCACGGGCTGAAGATGCTCATACCATCGGCGGTCAAATCTTCTTGGTGGAAAACCTGGGAATGCAAAACTTAATTAGCATTCGGGTAGCCGGGGCTGAGTCGCAGATTGTTAGGGCTTTACTCCCCCACGATCGCGGTTTGGAAGGCGAGCAAGTTTCTTTAGCCCTACCGCCAGAAAACCTGCATTGGTTTGATATGAATACAGGCGATCGCATCCCCTCTGCTTACGATCCCAAAAATCTACACGCGGATGGCGATCGCGATCCACACCACGCCCGCCCTCTCAACCTCACCCCAGAAGTCCGAAACCTCTAGACTTCATTAACTCATCTAATCTTCTGACCCTCCCGCTGGCGAATCCTAGCGGGATTTTTAACTTGAGTGCGATCGCGACTCTAGTTTTTAAGTGTCGCAAGAGCAATCCTATTTAAGCCAAAATAATTGTAAACCTCACCCATACCTCGCGAACAATATGGCAATACTCACCCTTGAGAACCTACCCGATGACTTAATGGCACAGCTTCAACAACTTGCCAACCAAAACAATCAACCCTTGAACGAACAAGTCATCAGCCTGCTTAAACAAGCCCTACAAAAACCCCAACCTCCCCTAAAATTCCCGATCTCCCCGGAAACTGACCCCACCTGGGAAGAACGCCGTAAAGCAGTTCCCCAACTGCTTGCCGATCTTGAACGCCGTCGAAAAGAATTGCCTTCTAATATTGAATGGCTAGATAGCACTACCCTGATTCGAGAAGATCGAGACAGCCGATGACAACCCCAATTAAATGCGTCGTTGACGCCAGCGTGTGCATCAAACAATTTGTTCCCGATCCGCTATCGGACAAAGCACAGCAACTGTTTGCCCATCTTGCCAATCCCCAAAATGAAATTTACATACCCGATCTGTTCTATATCGAGTCGGCTAATACCCTCTGGAGATATGTTCGTGCAGGGCAGTTGACAGCTAGCCAAGTCCAAGCAAATTTAGCGACACTCAAAGCCTTATCGCTGCAAGTTGTTTCTATGGCTGAGTTGATGGAAGAAGCGGTTAATATTGCGATCGCTTGCGGAATTTCTGCCTACGATGCCTCTTATGTCGCCCTTTCTCAGCGAGTCAGTGCCCCTTTGCTGACCTTAGATCGCAGATTGGTGAATGCCTTAGCGATCGCATCTTTTGACGTGCGTTTATTTACTGATTTCTCTGTTCCACCCGTACCCTAACCAACACCAGGATCTAGGGATGAATCCCAGTTAGCGATCGCTTCGGGAATCGCCACAACGCTACATCAGTCCTTGGATGCCAATACAATAATTCCGCTGGGTTGACAACTCCCCTTCAACGCAACACAGCTACTAGACCGATCTAATATCTTGCGGTTTATACGGAGATAAAATCCCTCCCTCCGCCTTGCTCTAATTTTCCTCAACCGGAGAAAAATGGGTTTTTACAGAGATTCAATTTACCGAAACTTTAACTTCTCCGCTCAATCGACTTTTTGTCATAAAGAGTTCGTAAAGATACTCAATTGCCCCTAGTAAACTCACGGAGTCAAAGATTAACTTAGATTGAGAGAATTACGCAAACTGAATGAACTGCTTGCCGCCAACGACTCCTTAACGCTTGCTTGCCAAGACAAGGTAACGAAAGCGATAAGCAGCCATTTTTTTGGATTGAAATCAGATGCATTGGAGCGAGTAAAATGGCCGTCAAAATCATGCCACTTGGAGATTCCAATACGCGGGGACATAACCAGGCCCCCGCAGGCTATCGCAACCGTCTATGGAATTCATTAAGCCTGAGTGGCTTTGAAGTTGACTTCGTAGGGTCACAGGTCACTGGGACAACCCCCACCCTTGGCGACCCCGATCACGAAGGTCGAGGCGGATGGCGCATCGATCAAATTAGCGCCAACGTCACCAACTGGCTGAACCAACAACAACCCGACATCGTGTTGTTAATGATTGGCACCAACGACATTCTGCAACAATACCAAGTCAATACAGCCCCCAATCGTCTCAACACCCTCATTGACCAAATTCTCGACTGGTCATCCAACGTCCAAATTCTTGTGGGTTCCATTATCCCCATCACCCGCAGCACCACCGAATATCAACAAGTCCTTGACTTCAACGCCACCATTCCCGGTATTGTCAATTCTAAAAACTCACAAGTTCAATTTATTGATATTTTTAGCGCCGTCAGCGACCAAGACCTGACCGACGCCGATGGCGTTCACCCTACAGAATTTGGCTATAACAAAATTGCTCAAGCTTGGTACGATGCCCTCATTTCTTCTCCCACCCTAGCTAGCACCCATAGCGAACCCTTACCCATACGCATCGAAGCCGAAGATTATATTAACTACTACGACACCACTCCCAATAACCAGGGCGGACAATATCGCACCGATGGTGTCGATATTCAAGTTACAAGCGATGCTAGAGGCGGCTATAACGTTGGCTGGACTGCACCAGGAGAATGGCTCGCCTACGAAGTCAATATCCCCGCTGCTGGTACCTACGATGTCGTTTTTCGGGTCGCTTCCGGTCAAGCGGGAACCAAAAGCCTGCAATTCCAAGTTAACGGTCAATCCATTGGTAACGCGCTGAACTTTACCAACGCCTCTGGCTGGCAATCTTGGCAAAATCTCACCCTAGAATCTGTTAACCTGCAAGCTGGGGTACAACAACTGGGCGTTCTCACCAGTACCGGAAACTTCAACCTCAACTATATCGATCTCATTCCCCGGTTATCTTCAGTTCCAGACACCACCGCCCCCAACGCCAACCTCAGCGCCACCAACGTCACCACGGCGGGTAATGAAGCTTATACCTTCAGCGTCACCTATAGCGATAATGTAGCGATCGCTGCCGCCACCCTAGACTCCTCAGATGTCCGAGTCATGGGGCCGGATGGGTTTAGCCAACTGGCGAGTTTAGTCAGCGTTAATTCTTCTCAAAATGGGACGCCGCGAGTTGCAACCTATCGCATTACCCCTCCGGGGGGAAGTTGGGCGTTCGCAGACAATGGGACTTACAGCATTGTCATGGAAGCGAACCAGGTCAGCGATACCAGCAATAACTTTGTGGCGGCGGGCGAGTTAGGGAATTTTTCGGTGAATATTGCGTCTCCCGCGCCGACGCCAACCCCAACGCCAACACCCGCAGCCAGCATCCGCATCCAAGCCGAAGACTACAAACCGGGCGGCCAAGGGGTGGGTTACTTTGACACCACCCACTGGAACCAAGGGGGGGTCTACCGCACTCAAGAAGCCGTGGATGTGGGTACGACGCTAGACCAAGGCGGCGGCTTCATGGTGGGATGGACGGCACCCGGAGAATGGTTAGCCTATGACCTGACTGTTCCCCAAGCTGGCACCTATGACCTAGTGGTGCGAATTGCCTCTGGTTCTACCAACCCAGTGAATAAGCAATTTTATTTCACCTTCAACGGTCAAAATCTAACGGGGACGCAGACCTACTCGGACTTTTCTGGGTGGGAGTCTTGGCAGAATTTTGTGATTCCGGGGATACAACTGAATGCAGGTCAGCAGGAGATGCGCTTTCACACCACTACGGGTAAAGTGAATCTCAACTATTTTGACCTAATCCCGGTAGAAACTTCTATCCCCACCGATACGACGCCTCCGACAGCCAATTTAAGCGTGACTAATGTGACTGCGGCCGGAGATGAGGCTTATACCTTTAGTGTCACCTATAGCGATGATGTGGCGATCGCTGCCACCACCCTAGACTCCTCAGATGTCCGAGTCATTGGGCCGGATGGGTTTAGCCAACTGGCAAGTTTAGTCAGCGTTAATTCTTCTCAAAATGGGACGCCGCGAGTTGCAACCTATCGCATTACCCCTCCGGGGGGAAGTTGGGCGTTTGCAGACAATGGGACTTACAGCATTGTCATGGAAGCGAACCAGGTTAGCGATACTAGCAATAACTTTGTGGCGGCGGGCGAGTTAGGCAGTTTTACGGTTAATATTGCGTCTCCCCCACCGACACCAACCCCAACGCCGACTCCTGCGCCGATTTTGGGGACTCCCATTCGGATTGAAGCCGAAAATTATAAATCTGGGGGGCCGGGTGTCGGTTATTATGACACGACGAATGTGAATCAAGGCGGTCAGTATCGCTTTGACCATGTGGATATTGAGATTACGACGGATGTGGGCGGCGGCTACAATGTGGGCTGGACGGCTGCGGGTGAGTGGCTGGCGTATGATGTGGATGTGCCTGCAACGGGACGGTACAATCTGGTGTCGCGGATAGCATCCGGGAGTACCAGTCCTGTCGATAAACGGTTTCACTTTACCTTTAACGGCGAGAATGTCACGGGTTCTTTGACCTATTCCGGGACTTCGGGATGGCAGACTTGGACGAATCTTGTCGCCTCGGATATTCAGTTGACGGAAGGACGCCAAGAGATGCGCGTCTATATGGAAACTGGCAAGCTGAATCTGAACTATTTTGAATTAGTGCCGATTTTGTCTTCGCCGGAACCTTCCCCAACGCCAACGCCAACTCCTGGGGAACAACCCAACCCACTCCGGATTGAGGCGGAGTCTTTAGTGCTAACTAACTATGTAATTGAAGATGCTGAACCGGCGTCTAACGGTCAGTTGATTAGCTTGTTCCAAAGCGGTTCGATGACGGGAACGGCTGCGGGGACGTTTACAGGGCCAACAGGAACCTATGAAATCCGGGTGGGTTATTTTGATGAAACGGATGGCCAGTCGTCGGTGGGTTTGACGATTAGCGGACAAACCTATAATTGGACGTTCGATCAATGGTTGTGGGATAGTTGGGTGACAGAACGCACGAAAACGAGTCGGACTCTGGCTGCTGAGGTTCTTTTAGAAACGGGAACGCCGTTCTCGTTTAGCGGGACTGCTGACCAAGCGGAATGGGCGCGGCTGGATTATATTGAGTTTATTCCGGTGGGAGATTGGTCTGGGTTTATGCCTCCCGATGAGTTGACGGGGGGTGGAACTCGTACGGGCAGCGTTTTTGCGATCGCGCTCGGTGAAGGATTTGATACGATTGTTGATTTCACCCTGGGTGAGGATTGGATTGGGTTAATGCAGCCTTTAACGTTTGAACAGCTTGACATTAGCCAAGGAACGGGCGAGTTTGCCAATTCAACGCTGATTAAAGCGATGGATAGCAATGAACTGCTAGCCATTCTCCAGAATATCCAAGCCGATAGTTTAACTCCTGCTGATTTCAAGTTGCTTTAGGAGGTTTCCCCCAGGGGAATGAGGACGAGTTCTACGCCTTGAGAGCCTTGGGGGACAAATTTAAAGTAAATTTCGGGAATGCAGGAGAGGTTATCGTTTTTAATGGCTCCGGCTGCAACGAGGACGTCTAAGCAACTGCCCACAATATTATCTCCGTCGGCGTTGGTTCTGTGCTTGCCAATCAGGTGAACTTCAACGATGACTTTTTCTAGGGGAAAATGCCAATCGGGATATTTTTGAGCCAGTTGTAAGATAATCTCTCCCTCCGCCCGGTTGCGCCATTCTTGATAGCGTTTTGGCATAAAGGTGCCGTTGGCGGTAACGCGGGGACGCGCTTTAGGGACGATGGCACCGGGGATATACAAGCTGAGAATTCCCGGATTTTCGACCTCGGCTTCGAGGGGGGCGCTGTCGGGTTCGGCATCCTCTTCAGCCGCGATTGGCTCGCTCGGTTCTGCGGTTTCGCTCAGGTGAGGCGATTCTAGCTTCAGAGTAACATGGGGTTTGTCTAAGCTGGGCCAACTTTTGGCGATCGCCATATAAGTCTGGGCCGTATTTTCCCATAACTGGCAATCTGTGGTTAACCACGTTTGCCATTGTTCTTCAGACAGCACCGCTTTAGCTGCAAGCAACCATTCGCCCGCATTGCGAGCATGGAGTAACCCTGTAGTCGGCAGCGCTTTACACTGAAGATGGGCCTGCTGGATGAGGTCAGCAAGTTCTGGCACGGTGAGTTCGGGAGTGGAGGAAGTCAGCATATTAAACGCGAACAACGGCCTTCTAGTTTAACGGGTGTTGGAGTGCAACTCTTGCACAATTCACCAGGGATTTCCCTTTAACTCTGTCTCAACCTCCCCATTACCGGAAACTCTTTGATAACAAAGTGCTGAGTTCCGAGTGGAGTCAGTGTAGCTTGTTTGGTGCGTAGCAGTGTGTTAGGCCAAAAACCAGTTAGGCTTCGGCCGCGAGCTTCTGCCGAACGGTTAATCTGTGAATGCAAACGCGAAAAAACAACGTTAAGCCTGAAAGCCTTAGAGGGCGTTTTGAACTGTTTCAGGTGACGGGCAAGTAGACGCAGGCTAACTTTCACCTTTCCTCTGTACAAAGGCAAGTTACAAGGTATAAAATATAACTTAATGCCGCCCTACAGACAGCCACAACACCCACAGTGGGGTACGGCTGAGATCTACGTAAAATAGGACAAGATGTAAAGTTTTGTAATAACTGTAGCTTCAGGTTCAGCCGTCAACACCCAGTTCGCGAGGGCAGAGTAGTAGCACTACTCTGTTTTCTGGTGAAATTTAAACCAAAAAGTGCGATCGCTACCTTCGGGCCGATTAATAACCATGCGTTGCACTCCGCTAACAAATGGGCATCCTTTCTAATAGGTTGTGTATTCCAGATTAAAAAAATGCAGACAACAGCGAATTTTGCGATGACTATCCCTGGATACAAGCTCGTTGAACAACTCTACTCTGGTTCTCGTACCCTGGTTCATCGAGCCATCCGAGAAACAGACCAGCATCCAGTGGTCATCAAAGTCTTAAAGCGAGACTATCCAGGCTTCAGCGAACTGCTGCAATTTAACAATCAATACACAATCGCTAAAAACCTACAGCTAACAGGGGTTGTTACCCCCTACAGCTTGGAGCCTTACTGCAATAGCTACGCTTTGGTGATGGAGGACTTTGGCGGTATTTCGCTGCGGCAGTATAGTAGGAGCATGAGTGGCAGCGATCGCGCTACCCACAACCATCAGTCTCCTGAGTCGCCGAAGCCAACAATGGCTCTGCCCGTATCAGAATTTTTGGCGATCGCCCTGCAACTGGCTGACATTCTCAACGGTCTGCACCACAACCGAGTCATCCATAAAGACCTCAAACCCGCCAACATTCTGATTCATCCGGACACGAAACAAATCAAACTGATTGACTTCAGTATTTCATCGCTCCTACCTCGCGAAACGCAAGCCATTCAACCTCCCAGCGTCCTAGAAGGCACTCTCGCCTACCTCTCTCCAGAGCAAACCGGACGCATGAACCGGGGCATCGACTACCGCAGTGACTTCTACTCTCTGGGGGTTACTTTCTTTGAACTCCTCAGCGGTCAACTTCCCTTCACATCAATCGACCCGATGGAATTAGTGCATTGCCACATTGCCGTGCAGCCGCCTCTAGTACACACCCTCAATTGTGAAGTCCCCCCCATTCTCTCGGAAATTGTTGCCAAGCTAATGGCAAAGAACGCCGAAAACCGCTATCAGAGTGCATTGGGGCTAAAGCACGACCTAGAACAATGCTTAATGCAGTGGCAGGAAAAAGGAGCAATGGCCGGGTTTGCTCTCGGACAACGCGATCTTTCTGACCAATTTTTGATTCCCGAACATCTCTACGGCCGAGACGCTGAAGTGAGGGAACTGCTGAGTGCCTTTAACCGCGTCAGCGAAGGTAAAACCGAACTGCTTCTGGTGGCAGGCTTTTCGGGCATTGGCAAAACGGCAGTTATCAATGAAGTCCATAAACCCATCGTGCGGCAGCGCGGCTACTTCATCAAAGGCAAGTACGACCAATTTCAGCGCAACATACCTTTTTCTGCCTTTGTCCAAGCGTTTCGGGATTTGATGGGACAACTGCTTTCAGAAACCGATGGGCACCTCCAGCAATGGAAAGCCTGCATTCTCAATGCCCTGGGTGAGAATGCTCAAGTCCTAATTGAGGTGATTCCGGAGTTAGAACAGATTGTCGGTCCACAGCCTCCGGTGCTGGAACTTTCGGGCAGTGCCGCCCAGAACCGATTTAACTTGCTGTTTCAAAAATTCATTCAGGTGTTCGCTACGCCCGATCGTCCTCTAGTCATTTTCATTGATGACTTGCAGTGGGCTGACTCTGCTTCGCTAAAACTGTTGCAACTGCTAATGGAGGATACAGGACATCTGCTACTTTTGGGTGCCTATCGCGATAATGAAGTCTCGCCGTCCCATCCACTGATGCAGGCGCTGGAAGAGATTCAAAGCGCGCGGGCAGCAGTCAATACAATCGTGTTAGCACCGTTAGACCACTCCTCAGTCAATCAGCTCATTGCTGATACCTTAAGCTGCGATTTGGAACTAGCATGGCCCTTAACGGAGCTGGTGATGGTGAAAACCAAGGGCAATCCCTTTTTCACCACACAGTTTCTCAAGGCGCTGCATGAAGATGGATTGATTACTTTTAATACGAGCGGTCATTACTGGGAATGTAATATTGCTTGGGTAAGACAACTCTCCCTCAGCGATGATGTGGTTGAGTTCATGGCGCAGCAACTCCAGAAGCTGCCTGTGGCAACTCAAACGGTGCTGAAGTTGGCAGCTTGTGTTGGCAACCAGTTCGATCTGGCAACGCTGGCGATCGTTCACGAATCGTCTCAGAGCGAAACTGCGGCCGATCTCTGGAAAGCGTTGCAAGACGGATTGGTGCTGCCCACCAGTGAAGTCTACAAGTTCTACCATCAGGATAGACAAGGAATGCGGATTAGCGATCGCCAATTCAATGTCAATCCCCCTTCCACTACGCTGTCGAGCTATCGATTCTTACACGATCGGGTTCAGCAGGCCGCCTACTCTCTAATTCCTGAGTCTCAGAAAAAATCCGCTCACTTAAAAATTGGACAGTTATTACTGAAAAATACCTCATCTGACGCACTCGAAGCCAGAATCTTTGATATTGTGCATCAAATCAATGAGGGCAGCGAGATTATTGCTCAACAGTCGGAGAAAACCGAACTCGCACGCCTTAATCTCATGGCTGGAAAGAAGGCAAAGGTGTCTACTGCTTATAAAGCCGCTGTGAAATACTTCGCTCTGGGCATCGATATGCTGTTAGAGAGCAGTTGGCAAACCCACTATCCGCTTACCATCGATCTCTATCGAGAATGTGCAGAGTGCGAATACTTGACAGGGAGTTTTGAGCGAGCAGAAGAGTTATTCAATCTGATTTTGGACAAAGCTGAGGATAAATTCGATCGAGCCTCAGTCTATGGTATCCAGATGTACCTGAAAATGACTCAGGGCGAAAATATCAAAGCGAGTCTTGAGGCTGGATTAAAAGGGTTGAGCATCATGGGGATGACGTTGCCCAGTACACCCGATGTTCAGCAGGCGATGATTCAAACGCAGCTAGAAACACTGCATGGGCAAATGAACGCGATTAGGCCCGTAGATTGTTTTGATTTGCCAAAGATGACCGATCCGGTTCAGCGGGTGTGCATGAGCCTGCTAGCCGATCTATGGGCCTCTGCATATATGGCAGGCGCTCAGAACCTGAGCTGTCTGCTCCCTATATTAATGATTAATCTATCGCTGAAATATGGCAATGCTGAAAGCTCTAGTTTTGCTTATTGCCTGTATGGAATGAGCCTTGCCAATCAAGGGGATTACAAAACCGCTTATGAATTCGGCAGCCTTGCTCTCAAGCTCGATCGCGCTCTGAATAATACTCAATTTATTCCTAAAACGAATAATATCTTTGCCCATACGATTAATCCTTACAATCAGCATTTGAGAACGAATGTGCCGATCTCTCAGCAATCATTTCAAGCCAGCCAAGAAACGGGAAATTTGGTGTTTGGGGTGTGGGCGGTTTCGTTTTTGATTTGGGCGATGTTGATTAAGGGCGATCGCCTGTCCGATGTCTATGCGGAAACTGAGAAATATTGGGATTACGTGCAACAGGTGAATGATGCCAACATGTTGTATGCTTTCACCCTACAGCGGCAGTTTCTTCTGCACTTGCAAGGCATTTCTAACAGCACCGACTTATTGCCGGATTCCGATCATTTAGACGAGCGCAACACACCTTACATCGACGTTTGGAGACAGAAAGGCAATTTTGAACATGGCATTAACTGGTACTGTTTCCTAAAACTACAGCTAGCCTACCTTTACGGTCGCCATGAAGAAGCGATCGCAGTAGCCGAAGAAGCTGAAAAAACGCTTCCTACCAACGCGGGTTTCTTCCCAATCATTCAATACCACTTCTATTATCCGCTCAACCTAGCCGCACTCTATCCAACAGCCCCATTAGAACAGCAAAATCAGTATTGGGCAACGATGCAGCAGCATCAACAGATTTTGAGCAATTGGACAGAACATTGTCCCTATAACTTTTTGCATCGCCATCTATTGCTCTCGGCTGAGATGGCAAAACTTTCTGGCAACCGTCCGGAAGCCTCTGAGTTATACGATCGTGCTATTGCAGCAGCCAAAGAAAACGAATATGTCCAGGAAGAAGCCCTCGCTAACGAACTTGCGGCTAAATTCTACCTGGAATGGAGCAAAGACCGCATTGCACAAGAGTATTTGATTGAGGCGTACTACGGTTACGCACGTTGGGGCGCAAGCACCAAAATTGCCGACTTGGAAACTCGCTACCCAAAATTGCTAGCACCGATTCTCCAGCAACCCTCTGTGCCTCTCTCCACAACCGAAACCCTGCTGACACTCCCCAGCAGTGCCACCTCTAGTGGAAGTGCTTCCGTGCTGGATCTCGTCGCCATTCTTAAAGCCTCGCAGACGCTTTCGAGTGAGATTGAGTGGGAAAAATTGCTCTCGACGCTGCTGCATGTGGTGATGGAAAATGCTGGAGCGGATAAATGCGTGTTGCTGCTGTTGGAGGACAATCACCTCGCAATCCGTGCCATTCATACCAAAACGCATCAGACAGGCGTGCAAGCACAGGAGAGAACATTGCTCGATCTCCAACCGCTAGAGTCTAGCCTAGATGTGCCGATTGGACTTATTAATACCGTTAGACGCAGTTTACAACCCACTGTTCTTGTCAATGCCCTCGCAGACTCTCAATGGATGGCTGACCCCTACATTCAGCAGCAACAGCCCAAGAGTATTTTGTGTACTCCAATTTTGCAGCAGGGCAAACTGTTGGGCGTGCTGTATTTGGAGAATAACCTGACAACGGGTGCATTTACGAGCGATCGCGTGGAAATTCTCAATGCTATTTGTGCCCAAACGGCAATTTCGCTTTTAAATGCCCGTCTTTATCAAGAGTCGCAAACCTATGCCCAACAGCTAGAGCGATCGCTGAAGCAACTAGAGATTAGTGAAGCTCGCATTCAGAGGTTGGCAGATAATGTTCCCGGTATGATTTACCAGCTTCGGGTCACGGCGGAGGGTGACATGTCTATGCCCTATGTCAGTTCGGGTTGTTACACCCTTTATGGAGTCAAGCCGGAGGAAGTCATAGCAGGAACGAAAAATTTGCAGGCGATGAAACACCCGGATGATGTTGCAGGCGTTATCCAAGGTATGCGCGATTCGCTTCGAGATTTGACGCCATTTAGGCACGAGTGGCGAATTATTACGACATCGGGAGAGATTAAATGGGTACAGGGCATCTCCCGTCCCGATCGGCAGGCGGATGGCTCGATTCTTTGGGATGGCGTGCTGATTGATATTAGCGATCGCAAACGAGCTGAATCTGCGATTTTGCAAAAGTCGCAAGAATTAGAAAAAGCTCTACAGAATTTGCAACAGGCTCAACTTCAGGTAATTCAAAGCGAGAAGATGTCAAGTTTGGGACAGATGGTGGCGGGAGTGGCGCATGAAATCAATAATCCCATTAATTTTATTCACGGTAATCTGAATCACCTGGAGGAATATACCCAAGATTTATTAGACCTGGTGGATCTATACCAACAGTCCTATCCTCATCCAGCCGCGCCGATTCAAGACCGCCTAGAGGAAATCGAACTTCCATTTTTGAGTGAGGATCTGATCAAGGTCATGCAATCAATGCGAGTCGGCACAAACCGAATTCGGGAGATCGTACTTTCCCTGCGTAATTTTTCCCGCTTGGATGAAGCCGAAGTCAAAGATGTCAATATTCACGAGGGGATCGACAGTACCCTGACGATTCTGCATAATCGCTTGAAAACCAGAGCGGAACGTCCAGAAATTCAAGTGATCAAAGACTATGGTAACTTACCGCTCGTTGAATGCTATGCCGGACAACTCAACCAAGTCTTTATGAACATTATTAGTAACGCGATCGATGCTTTAGAGGAGCGCGATCGCCAACGTCTTTACCAAGACATTGAATCCAATCCAAGTACCATCTCGATTCGGACAGAAATAACCCCAAATAACGGAATCGGAATTTACATTGCTGATAATGGCCCCGGTATGCAGGAACAGGTGCGGCAACGTATCTTCGATCCTTTCTTTACAACAAAACCTGTAGGCAAAGGAACGGGGTTAGGATTATCAATTAGCTATCAAATTGTCACAGAGAAACATGCTGGTAAATTGTGGTGTAACTCTAGTCCTGACCAGGGAACGCAATTTATCCTTGAGATTCCCATTAAATCATGCAAAGCGTCATGAGGAGTAGTAGAAGAATTTAAAAAACTAGGTTCACAAATTAAAAATTGGCTTAAAGATGCAGGAAGAGAAACGAAAAAAGTATCCAGCAGTCAGATACAGCGCTTCCTGCTGTATTATCGATGCCCGATCTGTAGCAGTTGGGTTTCGGACCTCAACCTACGCGACTAATAACGCAGACTCGCTTAGTTTTGCATCTGCTGCAACTGTTTGGTTTCAGCGACTCTTTCATCTTCGGGTTGAATTTTGCGAATGATTCCCGTACTCCCATCCATTTCTACCCAGTCACCATCTTGCAACCATTGGGTAACGCCTGCAAGGGAGACAATCGCCGGAATCCCTAATTCTCTGGCGACAATGGCAGAATGGGATAGCAGACTTCCCCGTTCTACGAGCAAACCCGATGCTGCTGGAAATAGCATAATCCAACCCGGATCGGTGCGTTCTGCTACTAGAATAGATCCTTTTTCCACCACAACGCCCAAGGGGTCATCAATGACGCGGACTTTGGCTTTAATGATACCCGGACAACAACCGATGCCTTTGCGGATATCGCTATCTTGGGAAAGGATCTCTTGTCGTGCCGATTGTAAGCGATTTCCTTGATAAACGATACCGCGCGTCTCAAAGCGATCGCCGGGAACTTCCTCAGCCGCATAACTAGCAAACTCGGCTTTGCGTAACTCAACCAAACCTTTAAGATCGGTACAGGTTGCCGTACCTTCCACAAACCCCAAGGCTTCATCCACTTCTAGATAAAAGATATCGCGCGGATCGGCTAATCGGTCTAACGCATACAAGCGTTTCCCCAGTTCGACAAAGATACGGCGAACCCTGCCAAACACGCGAGTCCTTTCAAACCGCAGATTTTCCCTATCTCTCACCCGATTTCTAGCATTTTTGAGAACCCAATTAAAGATTAAACGTTGCCAAGAGGCGCTTAAGTGTTGTGCAACTCGCTGTTCGGCTTGCAAGCGTAAGCTATTATCGGCTTTTGGGGGGGGTGGCGGTGCAGATTGCGCCAGTTGCCCAATCGAGCGCAGAAGCGGTAGCGGGTTATCGTGTAAGGTGGGGCTTTCGAGTTTGAGTTCGCCCAAACAGCGATCGCCAAATTTATCTAAATACGCCGTATACTGGGCGCTAAAACCGGGGACTTCCTCCATAACCCCAAAAATAACCTCCGCCGAACTTTCGCACAAAAATTGGACAAATGCGGGGTCTTTGGCAGCCAATTCAGCCAGGAGTTGCACCCGCTTTGCAGGTTCGGCGCTAATCATTCCGCCTTCGCCGCTAATCAGGTCATTTTGCAGGGTTCCTTCATTATCGCTGCACCACTTTTGGGTGAGTTTTCGCAAGACGCCATAGAAAATCATGGCAAAGAAGTCATTCACTAAGGGTGCATCCCAGCGAGTGAGTAGCTGTTTTTCTAAGTCGCGATAGTGGTTTGTCAGTTCGTCGGGACGTAATTCGGTTAAAGGTGCAGGAAGTCGAGATTCGAGTAAAGCAAGGTTGAGGCGTTGATAGAATTTTTGAATTTGACGGGGAAGGGTGAAATAGTTGCGGCCTAAACCCACTAAGGTTCCCACTAAATCTAAACTATCTCGGAGGCGATTTTGCCAATTAGCCTGACTCAGTTGGCTGACAATTTCTTCGGGTAAACCTTCAGAAACGCCCATCATCTGTTCCATGAAGCGGCGGTTCACCTGGAAACCCGGTAATAAGGCTAACACTTTATACCAGCTAATCAGGTTATAGTAAACTCGCCCGCGTATTAGGCCTAGCATCCGGCTGAAGGTATCGGCGTGTTGAGCGATTTTGCGATCGCGAACGCCCATAATCTGACAAAATTGCCGATAGACCTCCTCATAGGCCCGACGAGCAAAAGAGAAAGTCAGCGGGGTAGTAATTCCGTTATAGCTTTCGGCAATATTACTATTATCCCAAAGCTGCAATAGACCATCGGGTTCTGGCAAGTCTGCCAACCCAGTAATCGGACGCGATTGTAACAAATAAACCTGACCGTTCTCAATTGCCCATTCAATATCCTGGGGACGGTTAAATTTCTGGCTGACTCGTCGCGCTAATTGTGCGATCGCTCTTACTTGTTCTTCAGTTAAAATAGGCTGTTCAGAATCCTCTAAATCCTGCTGAACAATCTTCCCCTGGCGATTGACGCGATAGGTATCCCCATTCACCTCACCTGAGACTAAGCGATCGCCCAAACCTAAAACAGCACTAATCACTACAATACCGCGCTGACCCGTCACCGGATCGGCCGCAAACGCCACCCCCGCCACCTCCGCATTCACCATTTTCTGCACTAACACCGCCGGGGGACGAGGATTGCCTAACTGATGCTCGCGGCGATAGGCTAAAATGCGATCGCTAAACCCAGACCGCCACACCTGTGCAACCTTAGCCGCCACATCTTCCGGTTTAACATTCAAATAACTCTCCAACTGTCCCGCAAACGAATGCATCATCCCATCTTCATCTATTGCGGAAGAACGAACCGCCACCATTTCCCCATGCGGACAAAGTTTAGCCAACGCTTGCTCTAATTCCTGCTGTACCTCTAAACTGGGTTGCAACTGACCAATCACCGCAGAGAAATCCACATCTTCTAAACTTTGAGCCTGAAGCAGATTTAAACTGGCATAAAAAGCATCTGGCGAAACCGCAAACCAAGCCGGAATCAAAATTCCCTTATCTCGCAATCGCGCTAAATTTCTCGCCTTTGCGCCAATGTTGTCCATTGAATTGGGAGTTTCAGGATAGATAATCATGGGAAGAGGGGAATTGGGAATTGGGAATTGGGAGTTAGGGGTTGGGGAAAGAGGGGAGTTGGGAATTGGGAGTTAGGGGTTGGGGAAGAAGGGAGTTGGGAGT
>NZ_MJGC01000036.1 GCF_001746915.1 Desertifilum tharense IPPAS B-1220 | reverse complement strand
GGCTAGCCGTGCCATCGCCTTCATTGACTGTTACATCGCTAATTGAGAGTTGCGGTTGCTCGTCGTTATCGATAATGGTGACAGTTCCAGTCTCGTGACCTCTGCTGAGAGTGGCATTGGTGGGAGTTGAAAGCTGAACGCCGAAACTTTCAGTCAGTTCGCTGAGGTTGTCGTCAGTAATGGCAACCTGAATGGTTTGTTGGGTCTGTCCTGGGGTAAAGGTCAGAGTGTTATTGGTAATGGGCGTATAGTCAGCAGAGGTGGCTGTGCCTTCAACAGTGCTGTAGTTGACGGTGATGGTTTCGCTGCTGGGATTGGTTAAGCTGACAATTAGGCTAGCCGTGCCATCGCCTTCATTAACAGTGACATCGCTAATTGAGAGTTGAGGTTGAGCTTCGTTATCTTCAATTGTGACAATGGCAGTCTCTTGACCTGCACTCAGGGTGGCATTGGTGGGAGTTGAAAGTTGAACGCCGAAACTTTCAGTCAGTTCGCTGAGGTTGTCGTCAGTAATGGCAACCTGAATGGTTTGTTGGGTCTGTCCTGGGGTAAAGGTCAGAGTGTTATTGGTAATGGGCGTATAGTCAGCAGAGGTGGCTGTACCTT